>JASBVU010000547.1 GCA_029960905.1 Thermoanaerobacterium sp. | reverse complement strand
TGAAGATAGACTTCACATCGTCGCTACTCCAAACGCTGAAATTGTAATGATGGCACAGAATGATGTTGAGTATAAGGAGATTTTAAATAAGACAGATTTAAATGTTCCTGATGGCAGTGGTGTTATTTTTGCGTCCAAGATATATAAAGAAGAACTGCCGGAGAGGGTTGCTGGCTTTGATTTGATGATGGAGCTTATTAAGGTTGCTTCAGTAAAAAAGTATAAGGTATACCTTTTAGGTGCTAAATCTGATGTTGTAAAAGGTGCATATCTTAATTTGAAAAGGCAGTATAGTGAAATCGACATAGTTGGATTTCATGATGGGTATTTTAGCAAAGATGATGAAGATGAAATCATACATGATATAAACGAAAAAAAGACAGATCTATTATTTGTCGCGTTAGGTGCACCAAAGCAGGAAAAATGGATATACAAGAATAGAGACAAGTTAAATGTGAAAGTAGCTATTGGCGTAGGAGGCAGCTTTGATGTTATAGCGGGGAAAGTCACTCGCGCGCCAGAAATTTACAGGAAGTTAGGATTAGAGTGGTTTTATCGCCTTATGAAAGAGCCATGGAGATATAAGCGAATGATGGCATTGCCTAAATTCGCAGTTAAAGTGTTGCTTTCCAGAAAACCAAAGTAATGCATAAGAAAGGACACGTTTTTATGAGCGAAAAGGTAAAAAAGATCGTAATGGATTTTATTTGGATCACAATAGGAACACTTTTACTTACTTTATCACTTGATTTATTTTTGATACCAAATCAAATTGCTCCTGGTGGTGTAAGTGGACTTGCCATCGTTTTAAATTATATATTTAAGTGGCCTGTTGGAGCTGTTACACTTCTTATAAATATTCCTCTTTTTTTAATATCGATTAAAGTTTTAGGTTCGGTCTTTGGAGCTAAGACGCTGTACTCTACGTTGCTTCTTGGTGTTTCAATTGACGCACTGTCGTTTTTAAAGCCTATGACACATAATCCAATGCTGGCTGCTGTCTATGGCGGCCTTATAATGGGTTTAGGACTAGGGATTGTTATAAAGTACGGGGCGACGACAGGTGGCACTGACCTTGCGGCAATGACACTTCACAAGTACATACCTTTTTTGACCGTTGGCAGGATTTTGCTTATCATAGATTTTATAATAATTGCATTAGCGGGAATCGAGTTTAGTCCAGAGCTTGCTTTGTATGCATTAGCGACAGAATTTATTGCGATAAAAGTCATAGATGTCATTCAAGAAGGAACTGATTACGAAAGAATTGCTATAATTATCTCAGATAAATACGAGGAAATAAGCCATTCTATACTGTACGACATGGATAGAGGGGTTACGGAGTTAAAAGGTGTTGGAGGATATTCTAAACAGGAAAAAAATGTTTTGCTTGTCGTGGTAAACAGAAGCGAAGTAACAACCCTCAGAAATGTCGTCAAAAAAATTGATCCAAAGGCTTTCGTGATTTTGTCGACGGCACATGAAGTTTTAGGTGAAGGATTTAGAAATATGTGAAAAGGACATGATTATGCCATGTCCTTTGATTTATCTGTCAAAGTATATGTTTTTTCCTGTAGCTGACAATGGTATGCCTACTACGATTTCACCATCTATGAGATTTAGCCTTTTTGCACTTATGCCGATTCTGTACATTATTCGATTATCAACGTTTAGCATGCTGGCAGTCTTTACCGCAGATCCTATTGCAATACCTAGATCAATAAGCCTCCAAGCGCACATAGGTCCGTCAAATTCT
>JASBVU010000546.1 GCA_029960905.1 Thermoanaerobacterium sp. | reverse complement strand
TGCAATAATTAAAGGCCACAGGAAGCTATTCCATGCACCTATAAATGCAAATATTCCTTGCACTGCAAATACAGGCTTTGATTCAGGCATAATAATCTGCAGAAAAATCCTTAGCTCGCTTGCGCCGTCAATTCTCGCAGCTTCTATAAGCTCTGAGGGAATAGCCGACATAAACTGTCTGAATAAAAATATTCCGAATGCACTTACGAGACCTGGTAAAATAATACCAGTCATAGTGTTTGTAAGGCCAATTTTGTTAAGCATAAGATAAACAGGAATCATCGTTACTTGTCCTGGTATCATCATAGTTGAAAGCACGATATAAAATATCTTTTCTTTCCCCGGAAATTGGAATTTTGCAAAAGCATATCCTGCAAGGGCATTAATTAGCAAACCTAACATTGAAAACATTGCAATAATCATAGTGTTCTTTAAATATATTCCGAAATTCATCTGCTGAAATAACTGTATATAATTTTCAATAGTCGGTTTTTTAGGAATAAATGTTGGTGGTATATTAAATATTTCACTTGATGGCTTAAATGATGTGGATATCATCCAGAAAAATGGAATCACCATTGTTATTGCACCTATTGATAGCAATAAAATTATAATGTATCTGTCTCTATTTTTATTCTTCACTTTTTCTCACCTCAATCAATATTCAACATCACTTTTTTTAAATTTAAACTGAATTAGCGTTACAAAAATAATCATTATAAAAAGTATAAAAGATCCTGCCGCTGCATATCCAAAATAACCGAGTTGGAAACCATTTTGATAAATGTATAATGCCATTGACAATGTTGAATTAAGAGGTCCACCACCTGTCATCATGAACGGTTCATCAAAGAACTGAAGCCATCCAATAACAGTAGTTATAGTAACAAAAAATATGGCATTCCCAAGTAAAGGAATTTTGATTTTTATCAGCTTTTGCCATTTATTTGCTCCATCAATATCTGCTGCCTCATAATATGTTTTTGGAATCCCCTGAAGCGCTGCAAGAAATATAATCATATTTGCGCCTATCGCTTTCCACAATGCGAGAAAAATCAAAGACAGTTTAGCCAATACCGGATTCGAAAGCCATTGTTGTCCCGGTAAGCCGACAAGGGATAATAGATAATTAAACAAGCCATAATTTGAGTTATAAAGCCATGTCCAAACAACTGCAACTGCAATAGAGTTTGTAATCGATGGCATATAGTAAAAAAGTCTCAATACCTTAAAAACTATATCTTTCCCATAGTCAAGAAGTATTGCTGCAAACATCGAGAAAATTATAACTAAAGGTACTCCTATAATTACATAATAAAAAGTATTAAATATTGAATTTCTAAATGCTCCGTCTGACAATATATTTATATAATTCTGAAGACCAATAAACCTTATATTTCCCCAATTTGCTAGTCCTGATAAATCAATATTTGTAAAGCTTATAAATAACGAAATAAAAATAGGAATAATAGTAAAAGTAAACAAAAGCAAAACAGCAGGTGCTATAAATAAATAAGGAAATTTATATTTATTTATCCATATAATCACATTTTTCATCGATTCCAACTCCTTAAATCTATCCCCCTAATATTTTCTACAAATCAAAGCTGTTCAATTAAAAATATTAGGGGGAGATATATTTGATTAGAAATTTATATTACTTATTTAAAGCACTTTTTGCATTATTATTGAGTTTATCCAGAGTTGACTTAATGTCCTGTTTGCCAACTATTATTTTTTCGAGTGCATCCTGTGTTGCTTT
>JASBVU010000545.1 GCA_029960905.1 Thermoanaerobacterium sp. | reverse complement strand
CATCCTGTATATATTCGTCCAGATCGCTGAGAGAGGCAAAGTTGCCACCTCGAGCTTGACATGACATACCACAATTGATTACTGGAACAGGCTCAGCATCTATATCCTCACAAAACTGAAAGAATTCATAAAAACCCAAACCATTAGAGGTATAATACCCCCAAAGATTATATGTAGTAGGGCGAACAGATATATCTCCTATAGTATTCTTCCACCGATAAGCATTTGCCATAGAATTTCCTTCAACAAAACATCCCCCCGGAAATCTTAAAAATGCTGGTCGCATGTCATTAATCAGCTTAGACAAATCATATCTAAGCCCATTTTCTCTGTTTTTCCAGGTATTTTGAGGGAAAAGACTCACCATATCTATATCGACTGTTCCTTTTTCGCGAGAAGTTATTACCAACCTTGCTCGTTCATTGGTTTCATTAACTGAAATAACAGCATTAAAATTTTTCCATTCTTTGCTTATACCATCTATATGAGCCTCACCATATATATTACCATTGCTATCTTCAATGGTAATGTACAGTTTATTGACATCATTTGTAATACTACGTGCATAAATGGAAAAATTGTATTTTTCACCTTTTATTACAGCTATTCCTCCATATCCTGTGTTTGCCACTCCTACCCCCTCTCCCGGCTGTTCTACCTTAATTCGCACGTAATGCAAATTATTCTCATTTAACGGAGAGGTCCTTTCAACAGTTACATTCCCTTCACCCTTCCCCTTTTTCACTGTTGACCATCCATCCAAATTGGATGCAAATTCAAATGAACGATTCTTTATTAACTCAGCGTAAATACCGCCATCAGCTGCAGAATTTATATCTTCGAAAAATGCTCCGTATAAAGTCGGACTTATTCTTATTCCAGGTTCATCTACGTTTACTTTAATAACATTATCCGTCTCTACATTATCGGTTAATATAATAGTCTCCATTGCCTCATTATTTAAATCTTTTTCAACGCTAGAACCACATGCCGTAAATATTAGACTTAGACATAGAATAACAATGATAATGCTTGCTGGAACAACGTATTTAAACAAGATCAAAATTTTTCACCCTTTCTTGTTTTTATTAAAAGCTTGATTCCAGATTTGGCTTTAAAAATTGAACTGCTACACCAATTTTTTCAAAACAGCCGGTGCAATAATAAACTTATCAAATCTAGGAGCGGCAGAATTTACTAGCTTACTAACCTGATATGAATTATCATTATATATAACAATGGTGTTTCTCCCACTTTTCAGCTCAACATAAATTGTCATGTTCTTTATAGTATCCCAGCTTAAAGTATTTCTGAAATACACCGTTTCAGGTTCATTATCATTAACCACTATTTGAGCATAACGCTCAACCAAATCGGTATTATAAGGATGAACATAAAATCCAGGAGAACTAACTCTAGGCATAACCGGTGCAGGCTCATTATTTGAATAAAACATGGATAAAGCATAGTACCCTGCTTTTTCTACTTCCACTTCAAATACCAATCTGTTTTCCTGCGCCACTGCACCTGCCGAAACGCTTTCAGGATCCTGCCCTATGGTTATACCATCAACCATCTTACCTCCAGATGCATATTCATTTTCAATAACTCTTACATTAGCCATAAGTACAGCATCTTCTGCTTCTATTATCATGGATTTTTCCAGCGTGTAAGCCTTATTGTATTTAAATATAACTGCATCGAATAGAAATTCTCTATCGCTGAATACTGTAATGGTATTGGCACCCTTTGTTAAATGAATACT
>JASBVU010000544.1 GCA_029960905.1 Thermoanaerobacterium sp. | reverse complement strand
CCTTATGTTCACCAATATAAAAACCATTTAAATAAACTTGAGCGTATGCCATTACTCCTTCAAAATGAATATAAATAGCTTTACCTCGATACTCTTCTGATATGTGGAGTGGATATTTGTAGCATGATTTAATCTGATACATCTTCTCATCAAAATAATTATACGGCAGTTCTACATTTGTATGAGGAAGATTTACCCTTTCAAAATTTTCTAAATCATCTACTTTTTCGTAACCATTCTCATAATTTGCTTTAAAATACCAATTATTATTAATATGAATAATTTTTCTCATAAACATCCTCCTCTACTGCTTTACTGCACCTGTTAAACCTTGCACAAAATATCTCTGAAGTGCAAAGAATATAATTATCATGGGTAAAGTAGCTACAACAATAGCTGCCATTACAGCCCCATAATCCGGAAAATATGCGGATGACATATTAGATATTAACAAAGTCATCGTCTTTTGTTTATCAGTTTGTAATATAATAAGCGGCCACAAATATGAATTCCAACTTGTCATAAACGAATATATAGCAGCTGCTGCATATGTAGATTTCATTGTTGGAATAATTATTCTAAAGAAGATCGTAAACTCGCCCGCACCATCAACTCTTGCAGCTTCAATAGTCTCTTTCGATATTGCTTTAAAACTTTGCCTAAAAAAGAATATAATGAAAGCAGATGCTATCGAAGTAATTATTAAACCAAAATGTGTGTCAAGTAAACCAAGTGAACAATTAATCTAAACAACGGTATAGCGTTTTGCGGAAAATGGATATCATAATTATCAGTGTAAACTATAAATTACTTCCCGTTTTTAGAATAAATATTTCCAAACCATATGCGGCCATTGATGATATAATTAATGTGCCTATTACTGTTAAGTAGATACTTTTACAAATTTAAAATACGTCTGATATGATGTAGTGTCTTAAAATTATTAAAGCTGATTGCCAAATATTATTTCCTTTATAACATCGGCAGCTGTATTGGTCATACCTGCAATCCCAAAAGGAATGTTGAGCATAAAGACTATTGAAAAGGCGTAATAATTTTGCTAAATTTTTAATTTTCAGTGTTTATCACCTGCCAGTTTAAGGAAGTTAGTTAGGTTAATGTGCCAGCCTTAATTACAATCGAATATGAGCCATCGCATATCAAAATTAGGCATATATTTAAATGCCAAATTATATATATACACAGATAATGTCAACAAAAATTTCCTGGACCAACCGAAGAAGCTGTAACACCACCTGCTGACAAATTCATGGGTTCGTAAATAATTATAAAAGTACAATTGTCGACATTATAGTTGTAAAAACTATTATTGGTTAGTAGTATTTTATTGAAAAAAATTGCTAATCTTGCTCCATCAATTTCTGCGCCTCATAAATATCATCTGAAATATTTTGTAACCCTGATAAATAAAACACCATATTATAACCAGTCCATCGCCAAGTCATTGCAATTATTATCATTACCTTAGCCCAAAATGGATCCATAAGCCAAGGTATTGGCTTAGAAATTATTCCCAAATGCATTAATCCATCGTTTATAAAGCCATCCGTATTAAACATCATTCTAAATAATGTCGCATAGGCAACAAGTGAAGTAACACTTGGTAAAAATATTCCTGTCCTAAAAATTCCTCTAAACTTTACTTTTTTATCGTTTAATATTGCTGCAAGTATTAATGCTAACAATAACATTATAGGCACTTGAAAGATAAGAAATTCAAACGTATTTTTTAATGCCATCAAAAA
>JASBVU010000017.1 GCA_029960905.1 Thermoanaerobacterium sp. | reverse complement strand
AAAACCGGTACATTGACAGAAGGTACCTTCAAAGTGACAGAAATCTGTGCAGAAAATCCATTTAAAAGCGATGAATTGCTTAGATATGCTGCATACGGTGAATACTGCTCAAATCATCCTATAGCATCATCTATCGTAAGTACTTATGGCAAAGAAATAGACGTAGAAAAAATAAAAGATTATGTGGAATATGCTGGCAATGGCATAAAAGCTATTATCGACAGTAAAGAAATCCTCATAGGAAATTCAAAATTGATGAAAAATCACAACATAAAATTTAAAGATGTAGAACCATACAATGCTGTTCATGTTGCAATAAACGAAAAATATGCAGGATACATCGTAATATCCGATACAATAAAAAAAGACTCCAAAAATACTGTAAAAGCACTTAAAAACTTAGGTGTGGAAAGACTCATTATGCTTACTGGTGATAAAAAAGAAATAAGCCAATATATATCAAATGAATTGGGTCTCGATGATGTTTACTCAGAGCTTATGCCTGATGAAAAAGTCAATGTCGTCGATGAGCTGTGCAAAAATAACCATAATGGCAAAGTAGCTTTTGTTGGAGATGGGATAAATGACGCACCCGCATTGACAAGAGCCGATATCGGCATTGCAATGGGAAAAATCGGTACTGATGCCGCCATAGAAGCATCAGACATTGTATTGATGACAGACGAACCTCACAAATTGGTTGATGCGATAAAAATAGCAGCAAAAACACATAAAATTGTATTAGAAAATATAATCTTTGCATTAGGAATTAAACTATCGATCCTTGCATTAGGAGCATTTGGCCTTGCAACGATGTGGGAAGCAGTATTTGCAGATGTTGGCGTAACTGTATTAGCCGTGCTTAACTCCCTTAGGATTTTTACAAAATAAAGCAGCAAGTCTTGCTGCTTTTATGCATTTACGTATTCATCGTAAACCATCTTTGATATTTTCCCTATAGCCATTCTTCCATCAAGATTTGTATTCATGTTGTTTGTCATTACACTTATTATGTACTCACAGTTTTTTAAAAACACTATTCCCACATCGTGCTCTAAAGCTTTAAGCTCTCCAGGCTTATGGGCAATCAATACGTCATCTGGCAGGTACAAGTCAAGCCTCCCTAAATCCTGCTGCTTTTTTAAGACATTCAGCATCTTAATGCTGTACTCCTCATCTACAACTTTTCCAGCGTATATCTGCTCTAAAAGGCGTGTCATATCCTTTGGACATGTGTAATTGTCCTTCCCCGATTTTGCTGCTTCAAAATCCATCATCTTTCTCTGTATTTTAGTATGAACTAAGCCTAAATCTTCTGCCATCTTGTTTATGTTTTTCATGTCTGCTATGTCAATCAAAATATTCGCAGCGGTGTTGTCGCTTATTATTATCATCAATGTTATCAGTTCTTCTATCGTAAATTTGTGTTTGCTGTTTAACTGGTACAAAATTCCGCTGCCATCTGTCTTCATAAAGTCGGATAAAACGATATTGTCAGTTAATCTTATGTATCCTTCTTTAGCCATTTTATAGATCTGTGCCATGATAAGTACTTTTATCGTACTGGCAGACGGAAACATCATATCTTCATTTACGCCTATCATCTCACCAGTCTTAAGATTTTTTATCGAAACCCCTATTTCTCCATCAGTATTACTGATGAAATTCATGATGTCATCCTGTAAACTCATAATTAAGCACTTCCTTTTCTCATAATTCCGTACGTCTTAATAGTATCACTTTTGAAGAAAAAATTCAGTACTCATTTAAAAGCAAAAAAATCAGGTGTACTAATCACCCAATTTTATTCCGTTACTTCTCATATATACCATACTTAAGTATGTTTATGCAACTTTTTAAATCCTCAATGATTTTATCTTTATCCGCAACAAGTTTATCGATGTCATGATTATACATCTTTATATAATTGTTGCCAATTGCTTCAATAGACGTCATAATAAAGCTTAAAGACCTATTAATATCTACATCTTTGCGAAATCGTGACAAATCTAAATTTTCCATAAATCTCTTAAGGACTTCTCTATTTATTCCCTCATATCTTTTCAATATGTCCTCTTTTATTTCTTCTGGCGAATCATAAATAGACACTGTTAGAAATCTGTACTCTAACGGTTTTCTGTAATACAATCTGAATTTAACTATGGTCCAGCTTATAAGCCTGTCAAATATGTCCGAAGATGAATCATCTATGAATTCATAAAAAGCAGCAACAAACTCATCTACAATGCGATCAAAAAGATACAGAAATAAATTCTTTTTGCTTTTAAAGTAGTGAAAAAGAAGTCCTTTTGATATTCCCGCATTTTTAACAATTTCGTTTGTAGAAGCCCTCATATAGCCTTTTTCAGAAAATTCCTTCAGGCTTGCTTCAATTATTCTGTTTCTCTTTTCATCGCTTAGATTTTCAAAGCTTTCGTACAAAAAGATCCCTTCCTAAAACTATATTTTTAAATCCCTCTTTTGATAGAAAACATAAGTCCCACCTATGCAAAAAACCACAATCAAAGCAGATATTACAATATATATTATCTCAAATCCTTTCCCATACATCAAATTTTTTGCGTCAAAATATTTAAACGGTGTAATGTACTTTAAATCAGAAATATGGCTGTCTATATCTATGGCCAAAGATAAAATATACGTTGCCAGCATAACACCTATAGTAAAAGGCGAAGCCAGTCTCGGATTTTTTAAAAAAGCTGAAAGGCACAGCCCCAATGACATGTATATAAACTGCAATGCCAATACACCCAACATCAATTTTAGCACATCACCAGTTGTATTTTCACCTTTGCTGTAGTATCCAACAAAATACAAAGATGAAATGAAAGTCACAACATTGAAAATAATTATATTTGTAAGCGCAGCAAAAAGCTTTGATGTAATAACCTTTGCTCTCGGCACAGGCTTTGACATCAAAAATTCCGCAGTTTTATCATCTTCCTCTTTAGAAAGTATATTAGAGCCAATCAGCGAAGCGTGTAAAGCAGCCATCAATACGATGTATATAAACATTGCACCGTAAAAACCTATAGCCTTCGATAAATCAAAACTGCCACTGCCAAACATCGATTTTAAAGCATCAGGCATCTTTGAAATCATATCGTTAAGAGATTGGCCAGAAATAGACGAACTGGCGGCATACTTTCCCATCGACGAAGCTACAAAAGCAATCATCACCAAACACCATATAAGCAATGACTTAGTGCTGGATTTCATCTCTTTAATGTAAATATTCACTCATATCCCCCCTCACATTGCGTAAATGTCTCTTTTTTGAAAAAAGACATAGCTCAAGGCAATTGACACCACAACTATAAGCAAAGATATGATGGAAAAATGAATGTCGTATGAGGAATTCTTCATGATGTAGCTTAAATCGAAATATTTGAAAGGCGTTAAATATTTCATGTTGTCGTCGTTTAAAATGGCCTGAATCATACCAATTATATAAAATGCAAATACGACTCCTAAAGAAAGGGATGTTGTAGACTTCACCTTTCTTACAACCGATGACAGCAAAACACCAATAGATAAAAATATTATCTCCACAAACAAAAGTGTGACAGAAATCATGAAAAAGAGTTTAATGCTAAAGGGCTCTTTTGCCACCGATTTTGCCATGATAAATGCAGATAAAAAGTAAACAGCATCTGTAATCAAAAGTATGACAAGGGATGATAAAATCTTTGACGTCAAAATAGATCCTCGCTTAATAGGCTTTGTCATGAGGAAATCAGCCGTTTTAAGCTTAACCTCCTTTGATATTGCAGCAACACCGTAATTCATGGCTTGTATGGCACCTAAAAGCACAACATAAGAAAATACATAAGAATAATAGCCTAAAAACTTAATTATGTCGTCCATAGAAATGCCAAAAGCTTTTCTCACAGCTACAGGGTAACCTTCTAAAACATCCTTAAACAAAGATGCATTCTTGTAAAACGTAGGATACATTGAAAGTAAAAAAACTGCCACAAAGATTAGTGAAATAGACCATACGGCTAAAGACTTCGCTTTTGATCTCAACTCGTACAAAAATACGTTCATATTGGCTCCCCCTTTTAAGTGTAGAGTATTTTCGGCAACTTCTGCTGCCTGATATAACTGAATTTCAGGAAACATATTTTAAATTTATCCCCCAAAATGTCATTCTGAAATCATTTTTCGATTTCCAATTCATTTACATCTTTATTTACATTGTAAAAAATTTTTTCTTTGTTTTTCCCTTCATTTAACATATATGGTTGCATTCTGCCTTGACTTTTTTAAATCGCCCCAATAATCGAAATGGATGGTGTTTTTACCATACTACTTGTTATTGAGGTGATTTTATGTTGGGCGCATGGCGTTCGCATTCTGATTATCAGTCTTTCTTTGTTGAAAATATTCGACCCATTTATGCTTCAGATAAAAATCGTGTTCTTCAATTTTCTGAAGCTTTATCTAAACTCTATAATTTAGATCTTGATGTTCTTAAACCTGTGGTGGAACCTTATTACTCTAATACTGGTTTTCCAGCCAAAAACCAACCTGAAGTTTTTCGGTCTTTTGTGCTTATGTCTATGCTTAAATGCCACAGTATTACTAAATGGGTTTACATGCTCCATCATGATGATCTTTTGTGTTACATGATTGGCGTGTCTCCTGATAATATCCCTGGTGTTGGTACTCATTATGACTTGATTAACAGGTTTTGGCTTGAGGATCCTGATATTGAAAAAGACAGACAGGATTCTCTACACCCTTTTAAACGCAAACCACGTAAAAAGCTTGCTAAAAATCAGAAGCTTCCACCACGCCACCCTGGTATTATACAGAAATTTGTTGATTTGGCTTTACAGGGTGAAAATTTTGAATCAAGACCTGAGAAGCTTCTTCAACAAATTTTTGCCTATGTTGCTGTTAGGCCTTCCGCCGAAGCTTTAATCCTCGGTGATACTGAAAAACTTACTATCTCCGGTGACGGTACTTGTATTAAGACTGGCGGAAGTCCTTTCGGTATTAGAACTTGTGATTGTGCTAAAAATGGTATTTTTAATTGTGACTGCCATCGCAAGTTCTCTGACCCTGATGCTCGCTATGGTTGGGATAGTTATCATGAGTCTTGGTTTTATGGTTATTCTGGTTATTTTTTGGTGACATACAACGAGGAGCTTAAATCTGATATTCCTATTTATCTTCGCTTAGTTGAGGCTCCTCGTTATGATGGTGTTACTGCTATTGTTGCTTTGTCTGAAGCAAGGGCTTTGTATCCTGATTTTTCTTTTGATAAGTTTATTGGTGATTGTGCTCATGATAATTACCCTACTTATCATCTTCTTAATAAGTGGAATATTAAGCCTGTAATTCCTCTTAATAAGAAGAATAAAGGCAAAAGCCAGTACCAAGGTACTGTTAAAATCAATGAAAATGGTATTCCTGTCTGTATGGCAGGATTACCTATGGTTTACAATGGTTTTATGAAAGACCGTAACAGAATTAAATGGCGCTGTCCTTTTGCAACTGGTAAAGTTGATTCATGCAATTGTAAAGATAAGTGCTCCTCTTCTGATTATGGCAGAACTGTTTATACGAAGCCTTCTTCTGACCCTCGCCTATTTACTGCCATTCCACGTGGTTCTGATGAATGGAAGGACGAGATGAGAAAGCGAACTTCTTCTGAACGTGTTAATAAAAGGCTTCTTAATGATTATGAGTTGGAGCTATCTAAAACCAGAGGCAAAAAGCGCTGGTCTTTCTGGATTATGATACACTCTATCAATATCCATCTTGATGCTAGATTGAAAAAATCTAAGTTTGATTTTATTTCTATGCTTGATGGATTATTTGGTAGAGCAGCATAAACATTATACTTCCATATACTGTTAATTTTTAGCCTATTTTATTAGGTTTTGTTTCTTATACTCTTTTTTAGATTGATTCGCATTATTTTACATTTTCTTTCCTCTTTTCGTATTTTTATCGCAAAAACACTGTTATTTTTTGTATCTAATTTCTAATTTATGTCATTGTATGGCGCTGGAAATTAGTTTCCGAAATCACTCAGAATAATTTTATGTCCACAACAAATTTTTAGAACAAAAAAAAGAGAGCATTAAGCCCTCTTCATTTCCAAAGTTTTACGATACTTATATTTTTAAAATAATGCATTATGATATCGCTGGCTTTAGATCCATTTTTAGCCATCCGATATGCACCCCATTGCGACATTCCTACACCGTGTCCAAAACCTCTCCCTTTTATTGTAAGATTATTCCCATCGTATTTGACACTGTCTAGCATTGTAGACTTCATCTTTTCACTTCCGATAGCGATCCTGAAATCTGGCGCATTTACAGGTATTTTATCAAAATTTAAAAGTACCGTCCGCCCAGATATTCCTTTTGCTCCTATCTTCACTGTTCTAAAATCGCTTATTCCTATACCCATCTTGTTTAACGCATCTAAAACTTCCTGTTTTGTAAAAGTATATGACCAATTTCTTATATTGGGCGGAGCAACTTTAATGTCATCTGATTTTACACTTTCGGTATATGGTGGTTCGCTTTTTTTATAATTAAGCCCTTCTTTAGCTAGCGCAGTTCTCCCTGCAGCATCTGAATGAAACCATGCTTCGATGTAATTCCCATTGTATACGGCAACTAATCCTCTAGTTTCATTCACTGCTTTTTTTATATTTGAATTGATGTTAGACGGATTCCATGCCTGCGCCTCTTCAAAATCAGTTGATATATCAGCATTGTTGTACTTAGACTTTTCATTATTGACAAAGTTTAATACATAACTTCTTGCCAATATTGCTTGTGCCTTTAAAGCCTCAAGTGGCCAATCATTTTTTATTTCACCTGCAACTGTTCCCATGACATATTGCTCCAAAGGCATAGTTTCTATTTTGCCTGTCTGCGTAATGTAGACCCTTAGGACAGGCTCTTTATTATAACCACGGCTAATTTTATCCGGTATTTTTGGAAGCATTGTTTTCTCTTTTGTAGCTTCCATGGGCTTTTTTGCGGGAGTGCCACATGACGTCGAAATAAACATAAAAACAAGAAAAACTAAAATCCACTTCGTTTTATTCATAAAAAATCCCTCCCATTCAAAATTCATTCCTTTCTTAGTATGGGAAGGATTATCTTATTTAATTCTTTTTTATAGAAGCCTGTACATTTTATCAGCATCATCTTTAAGTGCATGATCTTTTATATCTAAAACTTCCGCTTTTATTACTCTGCTGCCAAAATTAATCTCTACAATATCGCCTACTTTTAAAATATCACCTGCTTTTGCAACTTTTCCATTTACAAACACCATTCCCTTGTCACAAGCTTCTTTTGCAACCGTCCTTCTCTTTATGAGCCTTGACACTTTCAAAAACTTATCAAGCCGCATATCCATCGTCCTCCAAAAAAACAATCAGGTCATACGACCTGATTTTACGCATTTACTAAATCTTTTAATGCCTTTCCTGCTTTAAATACTGGTGCCTTTGAAGCAGGAATCGTAATTTCTTCTTTTGTCTGTGGATTTCTACCCTTTCTTTCTGCTCTTTCTCTTACTTCAAATGTTCCAAAACCTACTAACTGAACCTTGTCTCCTTGCTTTAAAGCTTCTTGAACTGCATCAACAAATGCATTTAATGCTTTTTCTGCATCCTTTTTTGTTAACTCACTTTTTTCTGCAATCTTAGTAACAAGATCTGCCTTATTCACCATAATACCTCCTTAGTAATATATACTACACTTATTTATTCTTCACAAATCTTAAAAATCCTGCTAGTTTAAGCTTATTTTTGTACTTTTTTATTAAATTTATTCATTTTTGCCTCGTTCCAAAGGCAATCCATCTCAGATAATGTCATATCTTCCAACTTATGTCCAGATTTTTCTGCTGCATCCTCTATGTAATTAAACCTCTGTATGAATTTTTCAATGGTCTTATGGACAGCAATTTCGGGGTCAATTTTTAAAAATCTAGCAACATTTACGACAGCAAAAATCAAATCTCCTAATTCTTCAACTTTACTATTTTCGTCTTCCCCTTTATACACCTCCTTAAACTCATTTAGTTCTTCATAAACTTTTGCCATTGCGTCGTCTACATTGTCCCAGTCAAAGCCTACTTTTGCCGCTTTCTCTTGAACTTTATAACCCCTAATCAATGCTGGCATAGACCTTGGAACACTTTTTAATTCATTTGTGTGGGATGTAAAACCTTTTTCATCTTTCTTTATCTCATCCCACCTTTTTAGAACATCTGCTGAAGTGGCTATTTCCTCCATTCCAAATACATGAGGATGCCTGTAAATCATCTTTTTACACTCGGCATCACATACATCATGGAAATTAAACGCCTTTCTCTCATCAGCAATCTGAGAGTGAAAAACCACTTGCAACAGAACATCTCCAAGCTCTTCTAATAAACTTTCATCAGAATTGTTCTCTATTGCATCGATTACTTCATAGCATTCCTCAATCAAATATCTTCTTAATGTATTGTGATCCTGCTCCTTATCCCAAGGACATCCATTCTCGTCTCTGAGCTTTGCCATTATGCCAAGCAAATCATCTATATCATACCTCTCTTTAAAAGTGCCTTTGACAGGAGGTATAAATATAGATGTAAGGTAATCGATCCAGTCTATCATGTCAATTTCGTACAATGGCATAGTTTCGATTCGCTGCTCATCTTTTATACCGGCACTTTTTACCACAGTCACCAGAAATTCGTCACCGTAAATATCCATAAGCTTGAGCTTTACTTCTGAAGCTACCCTTCTATTGTAAACCTGTGTTACTAAATTATTGCACCTTTTATCAGGTTTTATACTATCAAGCGACAGTCCATCGATGATTTTTAATCCATATACAGGATCTATTTTTAATTCATTTATGACAACATCGACAAAGCTCATAGCAGGAACAACTTCTACTTTTATATCGTCATTGTCATTTAAAAACTTTAACAAATATTCAACAGTTTTTTCTGCAACTAAAGGATTGCCTGGAACAGCATAGACTACATTATCGCATTTTTCGGCAATTTCTATTATTTCCCGAGTAATATTATCATAAACTTCCTCAAATGTCGAGCCCGTTTCATAAATTTTATCAAAAGTTTCAAACGATAATCCAATTTCTCTCAAATATTTTACGACAGGATGCTTTTCTGTTCTTAAATACAACTTATCTGCATTTTTCATCTTCTCAACAGTTTCAATTGTCAAGTGTTCAAACGCGCCAGGTCCAAGTCCTACTGGTTTTAATTGCCCATTTTACACCTCCGACTATTTTAATTAATATTATACCATTGAATTTCTACAAAAAAACAAATTTCTACAATATAAATCCAGCAAAAATTTTATTTTGCTTAAAATATATTAATAGCACAAATAAAAGCGATTGAAAATTTCAACTAGTTAAATTATAATATATTTTATAATAAAAAGGGGGAGGGAGGCCAATTTCTGATGGATGTAGTTAAGTTAGGAAAGAAAATCAGAGATGAAAGAAAAAAACTCCTTTTAAAACAGGGTGATATTTCAGGTGATGAATTCTCAAAAGGCTATATAAGCTTAATAGAAAAAGGAAAAATAAATCCTTCATTAAAGGCACTAGATTTTATTGCAAAAAAATTGAACAAACCACTGGTGTACTTCCTTGATGACGATTACAAAGACAAGGCAGATCTCATAGATGAAATAAATACTTACAAAAAGGTATTAAAATTAGTGATAGAAGGAAGAAAATCAATTGACAGCGGAAATTTAAGCGATGCTATATCTTATTATCAAAAAGCTTTAGAGCTTAATATAGATGAATATACTTTAAATATAATAAGTTTTTATTTAGGTAGAACGTACACCAAAACCGAAGATTACAAATCAGCTTTGAACTCATTCAACAAATGCTTGCCTTATTTTTCTCAAAATTCTTTACATGAAATTCTCGTTGAAATATACTACAACATAGGCCTTTGTTATGGAAAATTACAAAATCTCGATTCTTCACTAATTTTTTATTTGAAAGCTATCGACGAATTTGAAAAAAGCAGTATAATTAATTATGAACTTAAATGCAGGATACTTTATAGCATCGGCGATCTTTACAACAAGTTGGGAGAACTTATAAAATCAAGAGATTACTATTTAAGCTGTTTAAATTATGCCACAAAGACAAACACTGTAAACTACATTGCAAAGTGCAACAATGGCCTCGGACTTATAAGTTGCAAATTAAAAGAATACAATGACGCTTTAAATTACATAAGGAAGTCACTTGTAATAAGTAAGGCATTAAACATAAAAAGCGACATTGCCAGCGAATACAACTTATTGGGATTTGTCTATACAGACCTTAAGAAATATGACATAGCAAAAAAATATTTTCTTAAAAGTTACGCTATGTACAAAGATTTAAACGACAAAACAGGTATGGCATGCAATCTGACTGAACTAGGTAGAATCGAATTCTACTTAGAAAACTACGATAAAGCTCTTGAATACATAAATTCATCAATGAATATATTGAAAGAGCTGAATGCGGAAGAAGAAATTGGCAGATTGTACACTGTGCTGGGCACTATACACCTAAAGCTTAAAGATTTTAATCGATCTGCATCAGAACTTAACAAATCATTGGAGATATTAAAAAAACTAGGCCTTAAAAGAGAACTTTCAGATGCTTACAAAGCTTTAGGCAATCTGTATATATCGATTGGCAAACCTGATTTAGCCAGCGAAAATTTTAATAAATCCATTGAGCTTTTATGCGACTATTACAAATAGGAGGCATTTTAATTGAACTCATTTTATATCTTTTTTGATAAACTGACTGACAGTATTTTTCCTGCATTAAAGCATAGAAATTTCAGATTATTTTGGTTTGGACAAATGATATCCCTCATAGGCACGTGGATGCAAAATATTGGTCAAGATTGGCTAGTCCTTAAATTGACCAATTCTGCATTCTTGTTGGGTGTTGTAAGTGCCCTTCAATTTCTGCCTATGCTTTTTTTATCTCTATTTGCCGGTGTTGTAATAGATAGGTTTCCAAAAAGGAAAATCCTTATATTTACTCAAACAAGTCTAATGGTGACAGCTTTGGCTCTTGCAACCCTAACTGCACTAAACATAATAAACTACTGGGAAATACTTGTTTTAGCAACCATCATGGGTTTCATAAACACCATCGACAATCCTGCAAGGCAATCATTTATAATTGATTTAGTTGGAAAAGAAGACTTGATGAATGCAGTATCACTTAATTCTTCCATATTCAATGCAGCCAGAATCATAGGACCCGGTATTGCAGGTGTGCTTATAGGTCTTCTAGGTTATGCATTGTGCTTTTATCTTAATGCATTAAGCTTTATTGCAGTAATCACAGGTTTAATCCTTATCGATGTAAAAGTAAGCAAATCCAGAACAATGTTAAAAAAAGAAGAGGTAATATCCGACATAAGAGAAGGTCTTCTGTACATTAAAAATACTCCGATAATATTCTCTACAATACTTATGATGGCAGTTTTAAGCACATTCGCCATAAATTTCAATGTTTTGGTGCCTGTGTTTGCAAAAAACATCTTAAACCAAAATTCCACAGGATATGGCTTTCTCATGTCATCAATGGGAGTTGGCGCATTAATAGGCGCTCTAATACTTGCATCATTAAGCAAGAAAGGTGCGAAACCATTTTATCTCATATTAGGTGGATGTGGCTTATGCATTTTTCAAATCTTAATCGGTTTTCAAAGCTACTATTGGCTTACAACGGTACTCCTTGCTTTGTCTGGATTTTCTATGATTACTTTTTCTGCATCAGCAAATACTACCGTACAGCTTAATTCCAACAATAAATTTAGAGGAAGAGTCATGAGCGTATACTCTTTAGTATTTGGAGGCGTCACACCTATTGGTGCGCTTTATGCTGGAAGCCTTGCGGAAAAAGTGGGTGCACACATAACATTTATAATAAGCGGTATTATAGGCATTGTATACATACTGTATGTAGTATTATTTAAGTACAAAAACAGTTTTTCTTCAAATATTGCCGAAGACGACTAAAATGATGACCAGCTTCAATATTGCTGGTCATCATCGTAAATAAGCTTTGCAGATGGAAACATCTCAATGGCTCTTGGCAGAATCCCCTGCACGTATGCAATTAAAAGCCCATAATTTACAATCGGTATTTCTTTGCCTTTTGCGTAAGATATTCTGTACATCATTTCTCTTTTGTTAAGCATGCATCCACCACAGTGGACAATTAGTTTATACTGGTCAAGATTGTCTGGAAATGTCATGCCACTTGAAAAGTCAAATTGAATATCACCGCCGACAATTTGACGTATCCACCTAGGTATTTTTACTTTTCCTATATCATCCGACTGCCTGTGGTGTGTACATCCTTCGGCTATAAGAACCTTGTCACCGGGTTTAAGCCTTTCTAACGCTTTAAGCCCTTTTGTCAATTCGTCAAGATCACCTTTGTATCTCGCAAAGAGAATTGAGAAAGATGTTAAAGGTATGTCCCGAGGCGTGTCAGCACT
>JASBVU010000543.1 GCA_029960905.1 Thermoanaerobacterium sp. | reverse complement strand
CTTTGTTATATTCTCTTCTGCAATTAGGACATCCAATGCTGTTGATGTTGAGTTCTAAATTTTTAAGCCCCAATTTTTTGAATAAAGTCATAGCAACACTGATTACTTCAGCATCAGCCAATGCATCATTTGAACCAAACATTTCTATGCCAAATTGGTGATGTTCCCTAAGCCTTCCTGACTGAGGCCTTTCATATCTATAAACAGGTGTTATATAGTAAAGCTTAACTGGCATTGATTCTGCATATAAATTGTGTTCTACAAATGCTCTTACAGCAGGTGACGTCCCCTCAGGTTTTAAAGTAATACTTCTCCCGCTCTTGTCATTAAAAGTGTACATTTCCTTTCTGACAATATCTGTTGATTCACCAACACCTCTTAAAAATAGTTCGGTGTGTTCAAATCCAGGTGTTCTGATTTCTTTAAATCCAAAATCATCACATATTTCTCTAATCAAGTTTTCTAAATAATGCCATTTATAAGCTTCTGATGGAAGTACATCTTTTGTCCCTCTAGGCGCTTTTGTAAGCATAAAATCAACTCCTCTTTATACTTGAGTATTATATAAATATAAAATTCTCCCAATCCCGCAAACAAATTGCAGGGACGAGAGAATTTCCCGTGGTGCCACCCTGATTACAACTCTTTCCTTTAACGCAGGTTTACGTATTCGGCCTACATATCGACCGATATGCTAATAGGTGTCTTTCGCAAAGGCAGTGATATAAAGAGACTCTCAGTCACGGTACCTTCTCCCTTGTATATGTGCTTTTGCTACTCTCCTACTCATCGCATTATTAATATATCAAGCTATTTATTTGATATTATAACTTTAATATATTGACGTGTCAAGCCAGAAGAAAACTACTGCTTTTCTTTTAATATCCTTATCAACTTTTCAAAATATTCAGGAACTGGTGCCTCAAATTCCATGTATGTTTTTTTAGACGGATGCACTAATCCTAAAAGCTTTGAATGTAATGCTTGTCCTGAAAGGTTAAATCTTTGTTTTTTGTATCCATAAACTTCATCACCTACAATAGGATGTCCAATGTATGACATATGGACTCTAATCTGATGTGTACGCCCTGTTTTTATTACCGCCTCTACAAGAGAATTGTTTTTATACCTTTCAAGAACTCTATACAATGTTAAAGCATAACGTCCGTCTTTTACAACAGCCATCTTTTTTCTTTCAATATGATCTCTTCCTATTGGAGCCTCTATAGACCCTTCATCACATTTAATAACACCTTCAACAATCGCTAAATATTTTTTTAAAATAGTCCTATTTTTTATTTGGTTTGAAAGTTCTAGATGAGCCTTATCATTTTTAGCTACAACCATTACACCAGATGTATCTTTATCAAGCCTGTGGACAATCCCCGGCCTTAATTCTCCATTTATGCCTGACAAATTTGTACAATGGTATAAAAGCGCATTGACAAGTGTACCACTTAAATTGCCAGGAGCAGGATGAACCACCATGCCTTGAGGCTTATTCACAACAATTATATCATCATCCTCGTAAATAATATCAAGAGGAATATTTTCTGGTTTTAAGTCTATTTCTTCTGCTTCAGGTATAGTTACGTCTATCACGTCGCCTTCCTTTATCTTGTAATTAGGCTTTACTGATTTGTCGTTAACTTTAACAAGTCCATCTAATATCAATTTCTTTAAATATGATCTTGTATAATCTACTTCTGAAGCTAAAAAAGAGTCTATTCTTTTATCTACATCATCTTTTTCTGCAATTATATTCACAATA
>JASBVU010000016.1 GCA_029960905.1 Thermoanaerobacterium sp. | reverse complement strand
GTTCTTTTACTATCATGTCGTCTATTCTTTTGCCATAAGTCTTGATGGCTACAAATTGACCACCGATGACATTAGCACTGCCAGGACCTGTAACAGCCGTAGTCACGCCTGCCTCGTACGCTTCTTGAAAATACTTATCCATAGGATTTATGCCGTCAATAGCCCGCAATTGCGGTGTAATAGGATCTGTCTCCTCATTTCCATCGGCGCCTTCAAATCCTACAGCATTTTCCCACATGCCTAAATGGCAATGGGCATCTATCATGCCTGGCATCACTGTTAGTCCAGATACATCTATAACTTCAGCATCAAGCGGCGCTATTATTTCCTCACCTACGTCTAATATCTTTCCATCGCCTATAAGTACATCAGCCTTTTCATAGTTTTTCCCTGCCATAGTCAATACTTTGCCGCCTTTTAAAAGATACACCGTAAAACCCCCCGTCTAAAATTTTTTCAAATGAAAAGAATCTAAGAGATATTATACTACAGTAAACATCACTGTAAAGTTTAATTTATTTTTTTGATTATTCTGTCTTTGTTTAAAAACCCAATGACAAACAGAATAACCGCTATCACTGAAGCAACAGCAGAAACCATGTAGTTTTTATGCTCAATATTTGAGCCAATATATGAAGATATGATTATTCCAGGAAGCCTTGCCAAAGCCGTTATGAGAAAATAATTTATAAACCTAACTGGTGTTAATCCCGCCACATAAGATAAAGCATCTTTTGGAAGTCCAGGCATCAAAAATACAATGAAAAGTCCCAATTCTCCTTTTTTGTTGTTTATAATATAATCAAACTTTTTTAGCTTATCCTCTGAAAGCATTCCTCTCACAAACTCATACCCCAAAAGCCTTGCTATGGCAAAACACAAGACGGAGCCAATAGTTATGCCAATCAAAGAGTAAAGAGAACCTAAAACAGCGCCATAAAGGTATCCACCAGCTATCTGGACGACTTCACCAGGTATTATAAATATTACAACCTGCAGCACTTGTATCAGTATAAACACCAATACGCCTTTTGCACCAAAACCCAAAATCCATTTCTCAAATTTGGCAGGGTCTTTTAAAAGATATGTAAGGTAATCACCATACCGAAACAATACCCAAAAAAACAAAAATGCAAAAGCCGCTATTAATAAGCCATTTATGAAAAGCTTATTTTTATTTCTCCTCATCTATTTTCCTCCTAAATGACTCTAAATCTGCTTTCATCGTAAGGCATCGAAGATTTTACGCTATAAACCTTCATTTCAGGATACCTTAAAGCAGAAAGCCTCCCTCCAAATACACACCCTGTATCTATGTTAACCGTATTATTCAAAAATCTTGGTTCCTTCACAGGCGTATGACCGTACACGACAAACGGTTTGCCTTTATAGTCTTTTGCCCAGTCAAGTCTTACCGGTGTGCCATCTGGGTTTTTTTCACCTGTTATGTCTCCGTACAAGACAAACCGCCTTACACACTTCCCATAAAATCCGATGTATCTTTCGGGAATGCCTGCATGTGCCACAACAAGCTTGCCACCATCTAAAACAAGGTACATTGGAGCCATTTCATAAAGCTCTTTAAAATGCGAAGCAACAATTCTCTTTTGCTTCTCACTCAAGGCATTTAGCTCGTCTACAGTTGTCTCCAATCCATGTATGATTTTCACATTGTGTCCCAAAAGATAGCAGTAAAGCTTGTTGCAGTGGTTACCAGGCGTGTAAAGTGCTTTGCCGGCCTTAACATTCCTGTACACAAGCTCAATGACATCTACAGAATTAGGTCCTCTATCTGTAATATCACCTAAAAATACAAGCTTTCTGCCATCATTATGAAAATATACGCCATCTTTTAATGTATAACCCAGTAAATCTATTAATTCTGTAAGCTCTTTATAGCAGCCGTGAACATCGCCGATAACGTCATAAGCTGTCAATATAAAACCTCCATTTATTCATATCATACATATATTATTTCATTGAAAGAGATATTCTATTTCTTTCTACATCAACATCAATTACTCTTACCTTCACTATATCGCCTACAGACACCACATCCAAAGGATGATTTACGTACTTTTGAGACATCTCGGATATATGAACAAGTCCATCAGTATGAACACCTATGTCTACAAAACATCCAAAGTCAACGACATTTCTCACAGTCCCCATCAATTCCATTCCAACTTTAAGCTCATCAATGGTCATTACGTCTGACCTTAGAATTGGCTTCGGAAGGTCTTCTCGAGGATCTCTGCCAGGCTTTTTTAGTTCCCTTACAATGTCATTAAGTGTAGGAACACCTATGTCGTATTCCTGTGATAGCTTTTCAAAGCCATACTCCTCTAATTTATTGGCAAACTCTTTAAGGCTTTTTGTATCCAATTTATCCTTCTCATAACCAAATTTTTTAAGAAGCTTCTCCAATATCTCATACCGTTCAGGATGTACACCTGTAGAATCGAATATATTGTCTCCGTCTAATATCCTTAAAAAGCCTGCACACTGCGTAAAAGTCCCTTCACCTAACCTCTTGACTTTTTTCAGCTCATTTCTGTTTCTAAACTTGCCAACCGTATTTCGGTACTCAACTATGTTTTTTGCTATAGATGCATTTATACCTGCTACGTACTTTAAAAGCGATACAGATGCCGTATTTAAGTCAACTCCTACGCTATTTACGCAGTCTTCAACAACACCATTTAAAGCTTCACCCAGCATCTTCTGGTTTACATCGTGCTGGTACTGCCCCACACCTATAGACTTTGGATCAATCTTGACAAGCTCAGCCAGCGGATCCTGAAGCCTTCGCGCCATAGATATAGCGCCTCTTAAACTTACATTTATGTCAGGAAACTCCTCTGTACCTATTTCTGACGCTGAGTACACTGAAGCACCGGCTTCATTTACTATGACGTACTTCAAATCTCTGTCCATCTCTTTGATTAAATCTGCTATAAAAAGTTCGCTTTCTCTCGACGCAGTCCCATTTCCTAAGGAAATAAGCCCAACATTGTATTTCTCTATCAAGTCTTTTAAAACCGCTTTTGCCCCATCTATATCGTTTTGAGGCGGCGTAGGATAAACGGTAGCAGTGTCTAAAAGTTTACCTGTTTCGTCTACAACGGCAATCTTGCATCCTGTCCTGTACGCTGGATCAAAGCCCATCACAACATATCCTTTAACAGGCGGCTCAAGGAGAAGACTTTTTAAGTTCATCTTAAACACTTTTATAGCCTTATCTTCAGCAAATTCAGTGAGTTTATTTCTTATTTCCCTCTCTATAGATGGCCTAATAAGCCTTTTGTATGAATCAACTATTGCACTTACATGATACTCTTTAAAAATCGATTCATGATTTACATTTTCTGTAATCAATCTATTTACTATCTTTTCATCGTCTACGTCAATTTTGACAGAAATATACCCTTCTCTTTCAGCTCTGTTGATAGCTAAAATTCTATGAGGAGGTATCTTTTTAATTGACTCTTTGTAGCTGTAGTACATCTCATAAGGAGATTTTTCATCTTTAATCTTTTCTGTAGAAATACTACCACTTTCCCAAATACTATCTCTTATGTACTTCCTCGTATCTGCATCATCAGATATGTCCTCCGCTACTATGTCCATTGCACCTTGATAAGCTTCTTCTAAAGTTGATACATTGTCATTTAAAAACTTTACAGCGTAGTCATCTGGATTTCCTTCTTTGATATTGCCTTCAGATATTAACTTTGATAGCTCTTCAAGCCCTTTTTCTTTTGCTATAGTCGCTCTTGTCCTTCTTTTTGGTCTAAAAGGCCTGTAAATATCATCTATTTCCTGCAATGTCTTGCTGTTTTCTATCTTCTCCTTTATCTCATCCGTAAGCTTCCCTTGCTCATCAATCAAGCGAATTGTATCAGATTTTTTCTCCTCTAAATTCCTTAGGTACAAAAGCCTGTCGTAAAAATTTCTCAGAACTTCATCTGATAAGCTTCCCGTTGCTTCTTTCCTGTACCTTGCGATAAATGGTATGGTGTTTCCATCATCGATAAGCTTAATAGTATTCAATACCTGAAAATCTTTCAATTCAAATTCCTGCTTAAGTGCTAATGCAATCTTATCCATAAAACCTTCCCTTCATTCTACGGCTGCAGCCTTTAATTGAGTTTAAAATAAGGGATATCCTTCCGATATCCCTTTATGACACTTTCTGCTTTAAATATGCGTTGATAAAGTCGTCTATCTCACCATCCATAACAGCATTTACATTGCCAACCTCAAAATTCGTCCTATGGTCTTTTACCAGCGTGTAAGGTTGAAATACGTACGACCTTATCTGATTTCCCCAACCTGCTTCTTTGTGCTCGCCTTTTAAGTCTTCTATCTTTTCCTTCTGCTCTTTTATCATTAAATCCATCAATTTTGCCTTAAGCATCTTCATTGCAGTCTCTCTGTTTTGCATTTGTGATCTTTCCGTCTGACATTGTACGATAATACCTGTTGGTAGATGAGTTATCCTAATGGCTGATTCTGTCTTGTTGACGTGCTGTCCACCTGCACCAGATGACCTGTACGTGTCTATCTTTAAATCCTCAGGCCTTATATCGACTTTAATGTCATCGTCTATCTCCGGCAATACTTCAACAAGCGCAAATGAAGTGTGTCTCCTTCCAGCAGCATCAAACGGGGAAATCCTGACTAACCTATGAACACCTGCTTCGCTTTTAAGATATCCATACGCAAAAGGACCTTTTACCATAATAGTCACGCTTTTTACACCAGCGTCATCACCCGGCAAGTAATCTACCGTCTCAATATCGTAATTCTTCGATGATGCCCACCTCATATACATGCGCAAAAGCATTTCAGTCCAATCTTGCGCTTCTGTACCACCTGCACCTGCGTGTATAGAAAGGATAGCATTGTTTTTATCGTAAGGTCCGCTTAACAGCGTCTTTATCTTCATGTCACTTATCTTTTTGGAAAGTGCTTTGTACTCCTCATGGACTTCCTGTGAAAGGGATTCATCCCCTTCCTCCAATCCCAGTTCAATAAGCGCATTTAGATCTTCCCACTGTTTTTCCAACGCTTCATATTCTGAAATAATTTCTTTCAAATCTTTCTGCTTTTTCGAAAGCTCTTGAGACTTCTCTAAATCACTCCAAAAATCAGGCTCCGACATCTTTTTGTCAATCTCTGCTACTTCCCTTTTCAATCCTTCGATGTCAAAGAGAAGCCCCCATTTCTTTTATAGTATCTATCATATTCAAAACTTCTGTCTTGTAATCTGCTAACACTCAATCATCTCCTTCAAAAATCTTTATTGATTTGCTCCACAGCATTTCTTGTACTTCTTCCCACTGCCACATGGACATGGATCATTCCTTCCAACTTTCTTTTTCTTGACTACAGGCTTTTTCGGTTCGTCACCAACCTGATTTGTAGCAATAGGCTTCGCTACCTGTTCTCTATGGGGCATATTGTCATTTCTTATCTCTATGTGGTACAGGAACTTCACCGTATCCTCCTGTATAGAGTTTACAAGATCCTCAAACATCTCATACCCTATTTTCTTGTACTCTATGACAGGATCCACTTGTCCATAAGCTCTCAGTCCTATGCCTTGACGAAGCTGATCCATCTCGTCGATGTGATCCATCCACCTTGTATCCACAACTTTTAAGAGAACTATCCTCTCTATCTCTCTCATCTGTGGACCTATCTGTTGCTCTTTTTTCTCATACTGCCTTACAGCTTCTTCATATATTATATCTGTAAGCATTTCCTTATCAAGCCTACCAAAGTCCACATCTATTACTACGCTATCTTTTTCCAAAAATAGATCGTAAAGATGATTCAATAGGCCCTCTATATCCCACTCTTCAGGGTATTTGCTGCCTGCAGTGTAGATTTCAACGTTTCTTCTTATGATGTCTTTTACCATGTCAAGGATGTACTGCCTTAAGTCTTCACCTTCTAATACTTTTCTTCTCTCTTTGTATATTATTTCCCTCTGCTTATTCATTACATCATCGTACTCAAGGACATTTTTCCTGACATCAAAGTTTATGCCTTCCACTTTCTTCTGTGCTTGTTCTATCTGTTTTGTCAATATCTTATGCTCGATAGGCTGATCATCTTCTATCCCCAAAGTATTCATCATGTTTTTTATTCTCTCAGAACCAAAAAGCCTCATAAGGTCATCTTCAAGAGAAATGTAGAATCGAGACTCTCCGGGATCACCTTGACGACCAGACCGTCCTCTTAGCTGATTGTCTATTCTTCTGGACTCATGCCTTTCCGTGCCGATTATATATAGTCCGCCCAGCTTAACAACCTCTTCATGCTCTTTTTCCGTTTCCTGTCTTATCTCATCTATTAGCTGTCTATACCTCTCTCTAGCTTTTATAAGCTCTTCGCTGTGTAATGGCCCGTATCCAGATGCTTCATTTATTACATCCGGAGAATAGCCCTCTTCAATCATCTTTTTCTTCGCCAAAAATTCAGGATTACCGCCTAAAATAATATCAGTACCACGTCCAGCCATATTTGTAGCTATTGTAACAGCGCCTTTTCGTCCTGCTTGTGCTATTATCTCTGCTTCTTTTTCATGGTATTTCGCATTTAACACTTGATGCTTTATGCCAAGTTTTTTAAGCATATTGCTTAATTTCTCAGACTTTTCAATGGTAATAGTACCAACAAGTACAGGCTGTCCCTTTTTATGGTGCTCAACTATATCCTCAACGACAGCCTTAAATTTTGCTTCTTCCGTCTTGTATATGACATCAGGATGATCTATCCTTATCATCTCTTTATTCGTAGGTATAACAACAACATCAAGACCATATATAGCTCTAAACTCCTGCTCTTCGGTAAGCGCAGTACCTGTCATACCTGCCAGCTTGTCGTACATCCTGAAGTAATTCTGAAAAGTGATAGTAGCAAGAGTCTTGCTTTCTCTCTCGACTTTTACGCCTTCTTTGGCTTCTATTGCCTGATGCAGACCTTCGCTGTACCTTCTGCCAAACATAAGCCTTCCAGTAAACTCATCTACTATTATGACTTCACCGTCTTTTACGACGTAGTCCTTATCTCTCTTCATTATGGCATGTGCTTTTAAAGCCTGATTTATGTTGTGGGAAATCTCTATATTTTCAAGGTCTGCCAAATTGGTCAAATTAAAAAACTTCTCAGCTTTTTCAACACCTTTTTCAGTCAAACTTACTGCTCTCGCTTTTTCATCAATCGTATAATCTTCTTCATTTTTTAAAGTTCTTACAAAAGCATCAGCTCTTTTATATAGATCTGTGGATTTTTCACCGACACCAGAAATAATAAGTGGTGTTCTGGCCTCATCTATCAATATGCTGTCAACTTCGTCCACAATTGCATAATTTAGATGCCTTTGCACCATTTCCTCTTTATATATCACCATGTTGTCTCTTAAGTAGTCAAAGCCAAATTCATTGTTTGTGCCATACGTTATATCTGCAGCATAAGCCTTTTTTCTCTCATCAGAGTCCATGTCATGAAGGATCACACCAACACTTAAACCCAGAAATTCGTATATTTTTCCCATCCAGTCACGGTCCCTCTTAGCAAGGTAGTCGTTGACTGTGACGATGTGAACCCCTTTCCCTTCCAAAGCATTCAAATAGGCAGGTAGTGTCGCAACAAGCGTCTTTCCTTCACCAGTCTTCATCTCAGCTATTCTGCCTTGGTGAAGGACAATGCCGCCTATAATCTGAACCCTGAAATGCTTCATTTTAAGTGTACGCCATGCAGCCTCTCTAACGACTGCAAAAGCTTCTGGCAATATATCGTCAAGGGTTTCTCCATTTTTCAGTCTATCTTTAAATTCCTGAGTCTTACCTCTTAACTCATCATCTGAAAGCTTTGACATCTCTTCTTCATATGACAAAACCTCATCTGCTATAGGTTCAATTCTCTTTACTTCCCTCTCGCTGTAACTGCCAAATATCTTTTCTAAAACTCCTAACATTCACTCAGCTCTGTAAAATCTATAAATATCTAAAATCATCCAAACATTTATAGATTTTACTCATACACTTTAGCTTAAAGCTTAGTGTACATAATGGCATCTCTTTACAATGCCATACCGTGAGCCAACGGTAACTTTGTTCACTCCCTTCTTTTAAATCAAGCAACCAATTTCCCATATCGGAAATGTAGAGTAGTTACTTGATTTATTTGTTTATAGCTTAGTTCTTTATGCCCTTTATATCTGTTAAATATATTTATACTTGAATTTATGTCTCTATCTAACTCCATACCACATTTGCACTTATAAACTCTCTTTGATAAATTCATATCTTTCATATTTCCACAATTCGAACATATTTTAGAAGTATATGCTTCATCTATATAAACAATATTGATATCATGCAATTTTGCCTTGTATGTTAATATTGTTTTAAATTTACCTAATCCCCAATTTTCTTTTATACTTCTATTTAAGGCTTTTATGCTTGATTTATTAACCATTTCTTAAACCTATAATGCATTTAATAGATTTTTATACATTTTGTTTATTGTTTTACTAACCTTCTCAAGGTTATTCTCAGTGAAGCCTCCCCATCTAAACACAAAGTGTTATAGATGAGGCTTCCTACTGCATTAACAGTAGAACTGCCTGTCATAAATACAGTCTAATCACGCAACGCAATCACATTGTGACTGCATGGCTTTAACCAGACTAATTAATGTAGACAGGGTTTGCTGACTTCTCGCTGCAATCTCAGGAACTTTTGTCTGATATTGCAACCTCTCCTTTTCAGAAAGAGGATTTAATATTTCTCTTATGAAATATCTTGCACCTATGTTGTACGATGCATTTAAGTCTGCATGATATATTTTACCTGTCGTAAATTCACATATGTCTTTTTTCCCGTTTCTTGTTACTTTTCCTGTACCATCAAATGCTAACGCTGATGAGTTTTTAGGATTGATCCATGATACTCTTATTCCATAACTGTGTGCTATATCATACACTTTTTCCTGTATTTTTCGCTTTGCCCAATATTGCAGTTTTATCCTCATTCTTCGTGCATAATTGCCTTTTGATTTTAATTTTCCTAAATGCTCAAATACTATTACATCGGCTTTATATTTTTTTGCAAATTCTATTATTTGATGGACAGTATCATTAATAATCTGATTTTTGATATTGTTTATTTTTCTCCATAGGTTAGGTTTTCTTCCGATACCTGATATTTTTTGTGCTTTTGCTAATTTGTTGATTTTATGATACAGACGGTCTTTTTCTATAGGCTGGTTTATAAACAACCTTCCTATGACAGTTCCGTCGTGTTTCATTGCACTGCATACGGCAGAATTGGTTAATCCTAAATCAACGGATATTACTGTTCTGTCTTCAAGCGGTGTATTGTTTAATTTGGCAGTCTTTTTGTATGTGAAATGCAAATAATATTTTCTTCCGCTTCTTACTAACATTGGATTCATTTCTTTGAAATTTGTCATATCTCTATGCTTAAGATTTTTCGTATTGAATTCTATATCGTGCCACACCCAATCATTGTTTTTGTACACTTTAATTTTTGCTGTATTATTCACTGTACTCTCGAACATATTGTCTTTATAAAATACTGGATATGAATATCTTTTTGTTCCTAATACAGGCATTTTATCTTTTAATATCTTTCCTTTTGCTTCATATTGCGCTTTTTTCTTAATATAGTTTTCAAGATTTGAATGATAGCTTTTTACCGCACCAAGAGCTTCGGCTGTAGCAGCTCTCCTTAAGTATGAAGGAAATTTGTAAAATCTGTTGTCAAAATCGTACTTTGCTTTGTTTTTCTTCGTATTGTGTATTAATTTTTCTATGAAATTTAGTTGGCTTTTTACAGTTGGCAGTGTTGATATGTTATTCCACTCGTCATTGATCACCTTGATTATATATGATAATGCTTTATTGTATATAGATATAGTATCATTGAAAGATTTATCTGATACTTTGATTTTAAATTTCACAGTTTTTATGCACTCCATATCAACACCATCTTTGCAAATTTTCTTCTAATCACCATTATAACACAAAATTTGCTGTGGATTACAGTTATAATGATGCCTTACCCCATCTAAACTCCCGTTATAGATGTAGACTGCGGCTATTTCCTATTTGTTCAAGTATATATTATAACATTATATCGTGACCATATCAAGAAAATGAAGGTATATGCCAAAATGATTGATGACAAATTTTGTTAACAATAGCTTTGTTGTCAAAATCTTTATTAAATATAAAAAGAGCCATGTTATTCTAATTGTCTAACATGGATCTTTAATATCTCAATTTAGCGGATGTGCTTTTATGTATTCACCGTATTTTTTGTCTACTTTGCTTATATGGTTTATAAGCCAATCGACTAACTTGCGGTTTAAAGTGGTTACTATTGATACGCTTACTCCGTTCTTTTTAACGTCATTTTCTATTTCTTGTATGTCGTTTATAAATTTCTCGTGAAGCTTTTTATGCTGAGGCAGTTCTGGGTATTTGTACTTTTCTAAAAGTTTTTCCTCATCGCCAAAATGTTTCACCGTATATTCTCTTAAAAATCCCAGTATCTCGTAAACTTTATCCTGCCCTTGCTGCTTCATACACGCATCAAAAACATCATTAACCCTATTGAAAAGTTCTTTGTGTTCATCATCTATCATGTCGATGCCGACAGACAATGATTGCTGCCATTTTATCACTTCAATTCCCCCTCCTGAAAATTTTTGTTACATAATAATTATAATATATATTTATTCAACAAAAAATCCTTTTTCTTTAAGTTTTTTTTCGATTCTATCCAACACTTCTTTTGAATCCGCTTCTATAGTATGTAGATGAACGCCTTCTGTCAATGATGACAAAAGCGTTGCTTTACCATTTTCCACGCTGTCCATAAATCTCTCAACATCATACCGAGATGAAATCATCAGTAGTCCTCTTATTTCGCCATAGAGTGGATGTTCAACGATCACGTCTAAGACCTTTCCACCATTATCTACAATAGTATTCAGTTCTTCCTCAGTTCTATCGAAATAATGTTTGCTTGCAATTACTTTTGTGTATTTGCCTTTATCGCTTGAACTCAAAATATAGCCTTGCGGAGTAGATAATATCTTTATACCCTCTGCTCTTAATATAGCTATGTCCTGGACAATTATCTGCCTTGTAACGCCTAAAATATCCGCCAGTCTATTGCCTTTAACAGGTCCTTCCTCAGCTTTTAAAATATCTAAAATCCTATCTCTTCTTTCTGCCGAATTCATTCATCAACACCTCTTGAAGATATAAATGCACATTTATATTTTAACTCTCTTAGAGGCATTTATCATCGCATTTGAAACCATTAGAAAAATTCCCGTTGCTATAAATAAGTCACCTATGCTGAAAGTCTTTGGAAGAGGATATGGCTTTGGCAGGTAAAGAATGTCACACAAAAATTTAAGCTTTGTAGATGAAGTCATGGCTTGATGGGTTGGAATGATGTTTTTTGTGAGCTCAGGCACTAGATAGCCAATCCCAGCCGCTTTAAGAGAATCTATAGATACGGGCATCCTTCCACCATTTGCGAAAATGACTATGAAATTTAAAATAATGCCTATAGATATTATTTTCATGTATTTGTTATGTCGATTGTACCACAATCCTATAAAAAGCATCAAATAATCCAAAAAATGTATGTATGCTCTATACGTCATTATGATTGGATATTTATCCGTTAGATTAAGCACTCCGAACTCAAGTCCAAAGCCAAGTATAAAAAAAATAGGCATTTTTATATCTATGTCGGCAATGCCGCTTAGCTTTCCTCTCCTTAATAAAAAGCCGTATATAAATGAAGCGCCAAGAGAATCAAAAATCATGTTTAAAATCCTCCTTATTCTTTTCGTATGCTTTTTTGAAGAGTTTTATTATTCTTGGGCTAAACTGCGTACCTTCATTATCAACTATTATCTTGTACGCTTCTTCTCTCGTATACGCATCTCGGTAAGGTCTGTCAGATACAAGCGCATCAAACACGTCTGCAATAGCCAGTATCTCTGCCTCCAACGGTATCTGCCTTCCGCTTATCCCATCAGGATAACCATTTCCATTGTACCATTCATGGTGATACCTAACCCAATACCTTACGTTTTTTAAAAAAGGGACATCTTTCAATATCTCATACCCACTGACAGGATGCTGTTTGATATGATCGTATTCCTCTTTTGATAGTTTTCCTGGTTTGTTTAAAATATTTTCAACAATGCCTATTTTGCCTACGTCATGTAAAAGCGCAGCTATGCGCACCATTTCAGTATGTGCCTCGCTGAATCCAGCTTCCCTGCAAAGATAAACGGCTAATTTTTCTACACTTTTAGAATGCCCTAAAGTGTATCTGTCTTTGGCCTCTAATGCCTTCGTAAGGGCATTTATGGTATCATAATAAGACTGTTTTAACTCCATATTTAATTTGAACATATATCTTACCATAATAAGTGGTACAAAAAAGATTAAAAGTGCGATATAACCGTATGCAATGAAAGATGATGCCATCAATATGCCAATAAAGGCTAAAAACAAAAAATTAGTCATCATCCAGCTGAAATCTTTAGTCCAAGTTTTCAAAAATGGCTTATTTAACA
>JASBVU010000015.1 GCA_029960905.1 Thermoanaerobacterium sp. | reverse complement strand
GCTCATACTGGCCATTTGCTACAGGCAAGATGGTAAGACATGCAAATCTCATCTTAGAGCAAATTCAAAATACACCTGCTACAAGGTACGTATTAATACCAAATCAGCATATCGGTGCATATAAAGTCGGATTTATGCCGCAGTGGATTGCGAGGGAGTACCTATCAAGACGTGGCGGTGCAAAATTCAGACCTGATCAGTTGACAGAGTCAAAATGCCCTCTATTAGGGTATTCACTGGAGTCGCTTAAAATAGATGGCGAATTTATGCCAAAACACTTTTTACAAGTCCACCTGCAGCCTGAAGTCGGCGAAGAAGCATTTATGAAGGGCGCAAAGATATTGACTGATTTCTTTAAGCAGGAGCTTAAAAAATACTTGACACCGGATTTATCAAAACTTGGCAGAGATATTATAGAATGTTGCCTTGACGACGGTTCTTTTAATGACTACATTAATATTCTGTAAATGCGGATCTTCTGATCCGTATTTTTTTATCATAAAATCGTTGAAAAAATATGCTCCTTATTATATTCTCAAGTCAGGAAATACTTATTAAATTTGTGATGACGGAGGAATCGAGATGGATAAAATTATAGAATGTATTCCGAATTTCAGCGAAGGTAGAGACCAAAAGAAGGTTGCAGCACTTGTAGCAGAAGTGGCATCTGTAAATGGCGTTAAATTATTAGATTACACTATGGACAAAGATCACAATAGGTCTGTGATAACATTTTGTGGAGATGTAGAGGGTATAAAATAAGCTGCCTTTAATGTTGCCAAAAAAGCTACAGAATTAATCGACATGAGATATCATAAAGGACAACACCCAAGAGTAGGTGCTTTAGATGTTTTGCCTTTTGTGCCTCTTAAAAATGCCACGATGGAAGAATGTGTAGAGATAGCAAAATATGTAGGTAAGCGCATAGGGGAAGAACTTGAGATACCTGTATATCTTTATGAAGAAGCTCAAGAAAATCCCTTAAGGAGAAATCTCGAAGACATAAGGAGAGGTGGATATGAAGGCTTTTTTGAAAAAATAAAAATGCCTGATTGGATTCCTGATTACGGACCGCGTGTGATGAATGAAAAAAGCGGCGTTACTGTTGTTGGCGCCAGAAATTTTCTGATAGCTTTTAATGTAAATTTAGGGACAAACAACATAGATATTGCCAGAAAAATAGCGAAGGCAATAAGACATTCTTCAGGCGGCTTCAGGTATTTAAAAGCGATGGGGGTAGATTTGAAAGAGAGAAATGTCGTTCAAGTTTCAATGAATTTTACAAATTATGAAAAAACGCCTTTGTACAGGGTCTTTGAAGTTATTAAAAATGAAGCGTCAAGGTATGGTGTAAATATTGTCGGTAGTGAGCTTGTAGGACTTATTCCTGCTAAAGCAATGTTTGATACTGCTGAGTACTATCTGATGATGGAAAACTTTAGTTATGATAAAGTCATCGAAAATAGAATTTGCGAGTAGGTATTCAAGATGAGGAAAGTAAGGTATAATTAAGAAAAAGGACAAAGGAGGTATATTTTATGCTGTTAAATGAAACTTTAGAAGAATATGTAAAAGCAGTATCATCTTCAAAGCCTGCACCAGGCGGTGGAAGTGTATCTGCTTTAGTGGCAAGTTTAGGAGTGGCATTGTCTTCGATGGTTTACAACCTCACAATTGGCAGAAAGTTCTATGATGAGTACGACAGCGATATAAAAGATGAGATTGAAAGCGGGCTTAAAATATGTGAAAGACTTATATCAGAATTGATGCCTTTAGTAGATGAAGATAAAAATGCGTACGAGGATGTCATAAAAGCCATCAAAATGCCTAAAAATAATGATGAAGAAAAGGCTTTAAGAAGTCAAAAATTAGATGAGGCTTATTTAAAAGCCATAAATGTGCCGCTTAAGTTAGCAAGGCTTTTAAGCGAAGGTTTTGCACCTACTTTGCTTATTGCTCAGTACGGCAATCCAAATGCAATATCAGATGCGGCAGTTGGTGCATTGCTTCTATTTGCAGGGCTTCAAAGTGCTGCCATAAATGTCAGAGTAAACGCTAAATTTTTAAAAGACAAATCATTAGCAGACAGTGCCATTGAAGAATGCGAGAACTTGATAAATAGGTATGAACCTGTAAAAGACGAAATATTGAGTATCTCCATTAAAAATTTGTGATAGATAAGTTTAAGTGTAAATGTGTTAAAAGACAAGAAAAAGTGAGAAAGATTGAGAAAAGATGAGATAATTTTGTAATACAAGCTTAGAAATAGTGTTGTACATGAATGGTTTTAGAATTATAATGTTGTTAGATGTCAGACAACAGACAGAACTTGAAAGGCTAAATATTAGAAAAACGATATCAAAAATAGGAGGATGGAGTAATGAAAAAATTACGTGCAGTTCTTTCATTAATGCTGGCATTTGTTTTGACTTTATCACTTTTATCGGGATGTTCTTCAGCGACAAAACAGCAACAATCATCTCAGTCAAATAATACGACTCAAAATGCGAAGAACAAAGACTTTAAAGTAGGTCTTGTAACAGACGTTGGCGGTATAAATGACCACAGCTTCAACCAGTTGGCATATCAAGGCATCGAAAAAGCTAAAAGTGAGCTTGGCGTTACAGTTAACTTTATTCAATCAAAGCAACAGACAGATTATGTTACAAACCTTACACAGTTTGCTCAGCAAAAATACAACTTAGTAATTGCTGTAGGCTTCCTTATGAAAGATGCAGTTGAACAAGTATCAAAAGAATTTCCTGATACGAAGTTCTTAATAATCGACTCAGACATTACTGACAGGCCAAATGTCGCATCTGCTACATTTAAGACAGAGCAATGCGGATACTTAGTAGGTGTAATGGCAGGTTTGATGGAGAAAGAAAAGAATTCAAAGCTTAATGATCAAAACGTTGTTGGTGTTGTAGGAGGAATGCAGATTCCACCTGTTGACAGCTACATTGCAGGTTTCCAACAAGGTGTAAAAGCTGTAAATCCTGATACAAAAGTGCTTGTAAGCTATACAGGAAACTTCAATGACCCAGCATCAGGAAAACAAATGGCTTTGACACAAATAAGCCAAGGTGCAGATATAGTATTCCATGTTGCAGGACAAACTGGTGATGGTGTAATAAATGCTGCTAAAGAAAAGAATGTATACGCAATAGGCGTTGACGCGGACCAAAATTACATGGCTCCTGATACAGTTATGACATCAGCACTTAAAAAAGTTGATGTTGCAACATTTGAGACTATAAAGAATGCTCTTAACAACAACTTCAAGAGTGGTCTCGTGTACTTCGACTTAGCAAATGATGGTGTAGGCTATGCTAAGCCAATAAAAGATGTTCCACAATCTATAGTCGATAAAGTTAATGAATATGCTAATAAGATAAAAGACGGTACAATAAAAGTTTCAGATCAAGTACAGAAATAATGGCTAACTTAGGGGCTGACGGAGTTCAGCCCCTTTTTAGGAGGTATGTCAATGAGTGCATTATTAGAGGTTAAAAATATTACAAAAATATTTCCTAAGGTTAGGGCAAATGATGGTGTTAATCTCACAGTAGAAGAAGGAGAAATACACGCCATCTTAGGTGAAAATGGTGCAGGTAAATCTACTTTGATGAATATTATTTACGGATTATATAAACCTGACTCTGGCGAATTAAAGCTAAGCGGTGAAACTTTAAATCTAAGTGGTCCCCATGAAGCTATAGAAAAAGGCATTGGGATGGTACATCAGCATTTTATGCTGATACCGGTCTTAACAGTTGCAGAAAATATAGTTCTCGGTGCTGAACCTGGTGGCATTTCTTACAACAAGAAAAAAGCCAATGAATTGATTCGGGAGATATCAAAAAATTACCATCTTGAAATAGATCCAGATGCAAAGGTGAAAGATTTATCCGTTGGACTTCAGCAAAGGGTAGAAATTCTAAAGGCGTTTTACAGACATGCTAAGCTTCTCATTTTAGATGAGCCTACAGCTATGCTGACTCCACAGGAGACAGAAGAGCTGTTTGGAATAATGAGGAGATTAAAGGAACAAGGTATTTCTATCATATTTATAAGCCACAAGCTTGATGAGGTTAAAGAGATTTCTGATAAAGTTACAGTAATGAGAAGGGGTAAGACAGTAGGTACCCTCAATACCAAAGATACAAATGAGCAAGAATTGGCTAATTTGATGGTAGGAAGGGAAGTTGTCTTAAGAGTAGAGAAGTCTGAATACAAACCTGGCGATGTGGTGCTTTCAGTCAAGGATTTGACTGTTGCAGATGAGCAAAACATTGAAAAAGTGAAAAACGTAAGCTTTGAAATAAGAGGTGGAGAGATATTTGGACTGGCAGGTATTGATGGAAATGGGCAGACAGAGCTTATTGAAGCTTTGATGGGCCTTAGACAGATTAAATCAGGTGTCATCAAGTACCAAAATAGCGATATTGAAAAATTGCCTACGAGGGAAAGGTACAAGCTTGGCATATCTTACATTCCTCAAGATAGACAACAGGAAGGACTTATCATGAAGTTCAGCGTTGCAGACAACCTGATTTTAAAAGAATACAAGGACAGCCGTTATTCGAAGAATGGCGTAATACAGTACAAGAAGGTCTTTGAAAATGCATCGAAGAAGGTTGAGGAATACGACATAAGGCCTACTGATTATACTCTTTTAGCAGGCAACCTTTCAGGTGGTAATCAGCAGAAGATAATTCTTGCAAGAGAAGTAGGTTCTAATCCAAAGCTTTTGATAGCTGTTCAGCCTACAAGAGGAATGGATGTTGGTGCTATTGAGTACATTCATAAAAAGCTTTTAGAGCTTAGAGATGGAGGCTCGGCAATACTGCTCGTTTCATTAGAATTAGAGGAGATAATGTCTTTGTCTGACAGAATCGGAGTAATTCATAATGGCGTAATTATGGATGTATTGGATGGCAAGTCTGCTACAAGGGAAAAAATTGGACTGCTTATGGCGGGTTCTCAAATTGACGCAAAGGAAGTTGAGGTGTGATTATGAGTAAAGTGTTAAAAAGCATTTATATGCCAATATTAGCAGTTGTAATTGCAATCATTATTGGTTCTATAATAATGTTGGCTACAGGCTTTAATCCAGTAGCTGCCTATACATCGCTTTTCATAGGAGCTTTTGGGACGTTTCCAAATATAGCAAATACACTTGCAAATGCCGTTCCGCTTATCATAACAGGGCTTGGCGTAGCAATAGCATTTAATGCAGGACTTTTTAATATAGGTGCTGAGGGACAGTATTGGATTGGCGCTATTGTAGGCACATGGATAGGTTATTACTTTAAAGGTCTTCCATGGTACATCCATATACCATTCGCACTTATTGCTGCAATGGTTGCTGGGGGATTATGGGGAGGAATAATTCCTGGATTTGCTAAAGCATATACTGGTGCACATGAGGTCATCACAACTATGATGATGAGCTATGTAGCAATTTATTTTAGCCATTACCTATTGGAGTTTGGCCCAATGATGGAAAAAGGCTCTGTACCTCAATCACCACTTATAAAAGATTCTGCTGTGATACCCACCATTGTGCCAAATACGCAATTGTCTTATGGCATAGTTATAGCTTTGGTTGCAGCCCTTTTTGTCTATTGGCTTATGTACAAGACAGTTTGGGGATACGAAATGAGAGCCGTTGGATTTAACCAAAGAGCATCAAAATATGCCGGTATGAATGTTCCTTTTAATATCGTCTTATCGTTAAGTTTAAGCGGTATATTTGCAGGTCTTGCTGGAGCAGTTCAGATTTTAGGTGTGCAGCATAGGTTGTACGACAGCTTTACATCAGGATACGGATATACGGCGATAGTTGTTGCATTGCTGGCAAAAAACAACCCTATTGGTGTCGTATTTTCAGCCCTTTTGTTTGCTGCACTTGGAACAGGGTCACAATACATGCAGCTTAACGCACAAGTGCCTGGTCAGTTAACAGATGTAATAACAGGGCTTATCATATTCTTTGTAGCTGCAGACAAGATTATTGAATTGTTTAAAACCATGTTTAAGAAGCAGAAAAAGGAGGAATTAGCATCATGAAAGAGATTTTATTAAATCCTCAGTTGTGGTCGGCAACCCTTGCCATGGCAACACCATTGGCACTGCCAGCCCTTGGAGGAACTTTTTCTGAGAGATCTGGTGTCGTAAATATTGCTATGGAAGGTATAATGCTTATTGCGGCTTTTTTTGCGGTACTATTTGCACATCTTACAGGCAGCGCATGGCTTGGTTTATTAGGTGCGGTAATAGTTGGCATGATAGTTGCTGTGATTTTTGCCTGGGCTGCCGTAACGCTTACTGCTGATCAGGTCATCCTTGGTATGGCAATAAATATATTTGCATCGGGCTTTACAGCATACCTTCTGAATACAATTTTTGGTTTCAGCGGTACGCCTACAGATACGCCTATGCTTCCAAATATAAACATTCCTATTATTAAAAATATACCATTTGTAGGACAGATATTAAGCGGTAACAGCATCATAGTATATTTAATGATAATATTGATATTTGCTTCAGATTATTTCTTGTTCCATACTAATCTTGGCTTAAGGATAAGAGCGGTTGGAGAAAATCCGGAAGCAGCAGAAACAGCAGGAATCAATGTAATAAAGTTAAGGTATTTAGGAGTTGCTTTAAGCGGACTGTTTTCAGCAATAGGCGGTGCATATCTATCAATAGGCCTTTTAAACAGCTTCAGCACAGACATGTCCAGCGGAAGAGGTTACATCGCTTTGGCGGCTATGATATTTGGCAAATGGACGCCTTTTGGCTCTTTTGGTGCGGCTTTGCTTTTTGGATTTGCTACTGCTTTAAGCATGCAGCTTCAAAACAGCGCCTTGTCCAAAAATATAATCATGATGCTTCCATATATTCTCACAGTTTTGGCTCTTGTAGGTGTTGGCGGCAAGAGTGTATCGCCTGCAGCAGATGGTGTCCCATATACTCCTAAGAAATGAGGATTAATATGTTAGTTCCTGACAAAAAGCCACTTTATGAATTAGCATTGAACAAAATGGAGGAGCTTATTAAGACTGGCGTATGGAAGGAAGGTATGAAACTTCCTTCTGAAGCTTCTCTATCGAAAGAATTTGGCATAAGCAGGGCTACACTCAGGGAAGCTATGAGAATAATGGAAGATGAAGGCCTTATTACGAAGCAGCAAGGCGTTGGGACGTTTGTCCGAAAAAAACCGATAATAAGAAGTGGGCTTGAGGAGCTTTTTAGCGTCACGTCCCTTATTAAGCGTCAAGGAATGAAACCTGGCACAAAGGATTTTACTTTCTACAGATTGCCTGCTTTAGAAAGTGAAGCAGAAAAACTAAAACTAAATCCTGGTGAAGAAATTTACAAAGTTGAAAGGGTAAGGACTGCTGATGGCATCCCAGTGGTCTACTGTGTTGATAGATTGCCGCATAAAATTGTAGGAGACAATTTTAGCGGTTTTGAGGAATCTATGTTTACTTTTTTGGAAAAAGAGTACAGCATAAAGATAACATACGCTGTATCAAGCATTAAAGTTGTGAAGAATGATGTCATATTGGAGAAAAAGCTTAACATAGGGAAAAATGGCTCAGTTTTGCTGTTAGAGCAAATACACTATGATGAAAACAATAGGCCGATTCTTTTCTCATCAAATTATTTTAATGCGGATAAGTTCGACTTTTACGTCATCAGGAAACGGGACTGATAGGAGGTATGATGATGGATTACGAAGGGTTGTTGGAAATTGCAAAAGAAGCAAGGGGAAGTGCGTATGCACCATATTCTAAATTTAAAGTTGGAGCCTGCGTCATAACAAACAATGGGAAAATCTACAAAGGATGTAATATTGAGAATTCATCTTATGGACTTACTAATTGTGCCGAAAGGACTGCACTTTTTAGCGCTTATGCAAATGGCGATAGGGATATAGAGGCGATTGCAGTTGTAGCTGATACAGATGGGCCTGTCTCACCTTGCGGCTCATGCAGACAGGTCATGTACGAACTAGGTGGGGAAGACATGACAGTTATTTTAGGAAACATGAAGGGAGATTTTGTAGTAAAAAAAGCAAAAGATCTCCTTCCCTATGCATTTTCACTGAAAGATGAGAAATAATATTTGGAGTATTTATTTAACATTATTTGTTAAGGGTATATTGATAGAGGTGATTAAATGGTAAACAGGGTTTTGCTAATTGTATTGGATAGCGTTGGAGCTGGTGAAGCGCCAGATGCGTATAAATATGGTGATGTAGGATCAAATACTCTTGGTCATATATGTGATGTGACAGGTGTTGAACTTTCCAATCTGGGCAAGCTTGGACTTGGCAACATACTGCCGCTTAAAAGTGTAGAGGCTGACAAGTCTGCAGTAGGTGCTTATGGGAGGATGCAAGAACATTCGGCAGGTAAAGACACCACAACCGGGCACTGGGAAATAGCAGGTCTTTGGATAGATAAGGCTTTTCCTACATTTCCAAATGGATTTCCTTATGAGGTGATAAATAAGTTTGAAAAAAGAATAGGCAGAAAAGTCATAGGAAATAAGCCTGCATCGGGGACAGAGATAATAGAAGAATTGGGAGAAGAGCATGTAAAGACTGGTTATCCGATAGTTTACACATCAGCAGACAGCGTTTTCCAAATCGCTGCTCATGAAGGTGTGATACCTTTAAATGAACTTTACAGGATGTGCGAAATAGCAAGGGAAATACTGACAGGCGACTATGCGGTAGGACGGGTCATTGCAAGGCCTTTTGTTGGGAAAGCTGGGAATTTTGTAAGGACGGAAAACAGAAGGGATTTTTCGCTAAAGCCATTTAGCCCGACTATATTGGATAAGTTAAAAGACGCGGGATTCGATGTGTTTGCAATAGGCAAGATTGAAGATATATTCGCAGGATGCGGCATAACAGGAAAAGACCATTCTACTAATAACAAAGATGGCATAATAGCAACTTTAAATGCTTTGGATAAGGTCAAAGAAGGGCTTATATTCACAAATCTCGTGGACTTTGATATGCTTTACGGACATAGAAACAATCCTCAAGGATACGCAGATGCACTTAAATATTTTGATGACCATCTTCCTGAAATAATCTCAAAGCTTAAGGATGATGATTTGCTTATTATTACGGCAGATCATGGAAATGATCCTACAACGGCCAGTACAGACCATTCAAGAGAGTACGTGCCGCTTTTGGTGTACAATCGCAGATTTACACATGGCAAAGATTTAGGCGTAAGAGAGACATTTTCTGATATTGCTGCAACCATTGCAGAAATATTCAAGGTTGATGGAACTGGCCATGGCACGTCATTTCTTAGCGAATTGCCATTTTGATAAGGAGGATCTTTTATGAGAATGTACGACCTTATAATGAAGAAGAGAGATGGAGGCACTTTTACAAAAGACGAGATAGATTTTATCATATCTTCATATACAAAAGACTATATACCTGATTATCAGATGAGCGCTCTTTTAATGGCTATATACTTTAATGGCATGACGAATGAAGAGACAGCACACATGACGATGGCTATGGCCCATTCTGGAGATGTGCTTGATTTATCGGAAATAAAAGGCATTAAGGTAGATAAACATTCTACTGGTGGCGTTGCAGATACTACCACTTTAGTCTTGGCACCTCTCGTTGCGGCGTGTGGTGCTCCTGTTGCGAAAATGTCAGGAAGAGGATTGGGTCATACTGGTGGGACAATAGACAAACTTGAATCAATACCAGGCATGAGGGTTGAACTCAGCGAAAAAGAATTTATAGACAATGTGAATAAGCATGGCATTGCTGTTGTCGGGCAGTCCAGCAATCTGACACCAGCCGATAAGAAGCTTTACGCTTTACGAGATGTAACGGCAACAGTTGATTCAATACCACTTATAGCAAGCTCAATAATGAGCAAGAAGATTGCATCTGGCGCTGATGGAATTGTACTGGATGTGAAAGTCGGCCGCGGCGCGTTTATGAAAGACATAGAAAGCGCGAAAAAGCTTGCGAATCTCATGGTTGAGATAGGCAATTCCGTTGGAAGAAAGACAATTGCACACGTTACGAATATGGATGAGCCATTGGGACTGGCTATAGGTAATTCATTGGAAGTAGTAGAAGCCATTGATGTTTTAAAAGGAAATGGTTCAAAAGATCTTCTGGATGTATGCATGGTTTTAGGTGCTGATATGCTTACAATTGCTGGCGTCGCAAAGAACACCGATGAGGCAAAGAAAATGATGGAAGAAGTGTTGACAAGCGGAAAAGCTCTGGAAAAGTTTAAGGAGTTTATAAAAGCTCAAGGCGGAGATGAAAGGATTGTAGATGACTTATCATTGCTGCCACAGGCTAAGTACGTTGAGACATGGATTGCTGATGAAGACTTATATATAAAAGATTTGTATGCATTAGATCTAGGGCTTATTGCTATGAAATTAGGTGCTGGAAGATCTACAAAAGAAGACACTATAGATCTATCAGTCGGCATAATGTTAGGCGGGAAAATAGGCGACTTGATAAAGAAAGGCCAACCTATTGCTACAGTATATGCTAATGATAAAAATAAGCTGGATTGGGCGTTAAATGAAATCAAAAAATATATAGTAATGACTGATGAATATGTAGAAAGACCTCAATTGATTTACATGTAAAATTCCTCAATGAGGAATTTTTTTTGCAATCATTTAACATTTTACAATTAATGCCGATATAGTAGACAAAAGGTTTTATCTATGGAGGGGTGTAAATGACAAAAACATTAAGGGGCGAACTTATAAGAGCGTTTGTAGTAATCGGTATTTTGCTTTTGGTATTATCTTTCACAGTAAATCTGGGAATGATAAACACAAAAAATAACATCAACAATTTAAAAAAGTTTGTCATTAACCAGGTACTTTACATATCAAATTCACAGGTGCAGTTGGCGCAGTACAGCAGTGTCCTTCTCAATGATGTAAATAATTACACGATGGGACAAAGCACCAAAAGTGCTTTAAGGACAGATTTAAACAATATAACCCAGAATATAAACAATCTCGGAAACGCTTTAGATGATTTTAAAGGCACAAATATATACAACCAGCTAAAGTCAGATGTGGATGGGATTAACGACAGCATAAAAAATATCAGTTCTGCGATAGACAGCTTAAATGATAAATACATTCTTGATCAAGACAGCGACAAGACTTTAAAGGTAAGCTATTACGCAACACAAATTCAAAACAACATGACGGACTTTAGCAATAAGTATTCGCAAGGATTTTTGCCGATGTTTAACGACATGATATCGCAAAATGACAGAACATTTAAGATATCTATTGCAATCAGCGTAGTAATCCTAATTGTGATAATTATTTACTCGCTGATAACCGTAAGGAGATTGAGAAAGCTTTCAAGGCTTATAAACAGCGAAGTAAGTAAGTCGATGGAACATTCCGAAAAGGTTCTTGATTCTTCGATACATCTTAAGAAGATGGCAGAAGAGAACACTGGTAACATTAAAATGTCAAGAGATGGCATTGAGCAGCTTACTGAAAGCATCAACACTATTGCAGAAAATGCCAATGAAGTCGCTATGTCTATATCAAATGTATCTGAGGCAAATGAAGAATTGTCAAGATCTTCGGATACTTTGCTAAGTGACATGAATAGTGCAATATCAAAGATAAGAGAAATAGAGGAAAATGTAAAAAGTCAAGGCGACGTTGTAAGAAACCTTATAAATACTTTGAATCAAAGCCTTAAAAATTCAAAAGTGAATTCCAACGAATTAAAAGAGTTGGACAAGAAGATGGGCGGAATAAAAGAGATACTGTCGGCTATATCAGAAATTGCCGATCAGACGAATCTATTGTCTTTAAATGCAGCCATTGAAGCCGCAAGAGCAGGAGAATACGGAAAAGGTTTTGCTGTTGTTGCAGATGAGATAAGAAAATTGGCCAAACAGTCTACAGACAGTGTTGTGAAGATAGGTGAAATAATAGAGAACATAACCAGCTACACTGGTGTGACAATTGACAGCGTAATAAACGATATAGACAATTCAACAAAGGCAGCAACTGAAGTCAACAAAGTCTTGGACATATTTAATGATGTAAAGAGAGCATTTGATGAGATCTCAATGGTTATTGGAAACATATCAAGTGTGACTTCTGAGACTGCAGCAAGCTCTGACAAGACTTTGAATGCTGTAAAGAGCGTGATGGGTGCATCACAAAACATATCTGCACAAGTAGAAGAGCTTTTGGCATCTTCTGAGCAACTTTTGGATATTATAAACAGAGTAGACGAAAATAATACAAAGAACTTGGATTATGTAAATAATCAGGTTGCGTTTACAGAAGAGCAAAAAGCCAATATGGAAAGCATAACAAATGTTGTTAAAAAATTATGATGCTTTTGCATTTTTATAAAAATTTGATATAATTATGATAAGGCGTGTAACTGCAAAGCAGGCATTAGCCGGTGAGGTTTTATTACCTTGCCGGCTATTATTTTTTAAGAAGAAAGGAAGGTATATTTATGAAGAGGATTTTTGAGCTAACATCAAGTGACATCATGAACATGACAGGCAGAGAATTGATTGAAGTAATACGAACATCTGAAGGAAGGACTGTCATGGCAGAAACGATAGTAACTTTTCCGACACCG
>JASBVU010000014.1 GCA_029960905.1 Thermoanaerobacterium sp. | reverse complement strand
TAATGGGTTTTTCAGATAAGGAAATTGCCAATATTAAAGGGATAGATGAGAAAGATGTCAGGAAACTGAGAAAAAGTTACGGCATATTCCCTGCGTATAAGATGGTTGACACGTGTGCGGCAGAATTTGAATCAGTTACACAGTATATTTATTCAACGTACGGAGAAAATGATGAAGTCCCAATACACCATGATATAAAGAAAGTCATAGTTTTAGGTTCAGGACCTAATAGAATAGGGCAGGGTGTGGAATTTGATTATTGTTCAGTGAAAGCACTTTGGGCGCTTAAAAGCAAAGGAATCAAATCCATTATAATAAATAACAATCCTGAAACGGTAAGCACAGATTTTGATACTGGTGATAGGTTGTACTTTGAACCTCTTACGCTGGAAGATGTATTGAATATCGTCGAAAAAGAAAAGCCTCTCGGCGTTTTGGTTATGTTTGGAGGGCAAACAGCTATAAACTTAGCACAGGGATTATCTGATAACGGCGTAAATATACTAGGCACTTCTTTTGAAAGCATTGATGATAGTGAGGACAGAGAAAAGTTTTCTAAGCTTCTTAAAAGGCTAAATATAAACCAGCCGAAAGGTGGATATGCGTTATCAGTAGGTGATGCAAAAGATGTAGCTTTGACAATAGGATTTCCTCTCTTGGTAAGACCTTCATACGTAATAGGCGGACAGTCGATGGAAAAAGTAAACACGCTTCAAGAGATAATAGATTATGTTTTAAATGCCATAAAAGTATCGCCGGGGAAGCCTGTCTTAATTGATAAATACATTGAAGGAAGAGAAGTTGAGGTAGATGCCATATCCGACGGGACTGACATTTTGATTCCTGGAATAATGGAGCATATAGAGAGAGCAGGCGTTCATTCAGGTGACAGCTTCTCAATGTACCCTGCAAGAAACCTATCGGATCATGAAATATCTACAATTGTAGAATACACTAAGAAAATATCATGTGCTTTAAAAGTAAAAGGGCTTATCAATATTCAATTTGTGGTTAAAGATGGTGTTGTCTACGTTTTAGAAGTAAATCCGAGAGCTTCAAGAACTGTTCCTGTAATAAGCAAGGCAACAGGTGTACCTATGATAGATATAGCCGTAAAAATCGCATTAGGTGATACATTAAAGGGATTAGGTTATGATGATGTTTTATGGCCTAAGACGGCACACACAATCGTAAAAGCGCCTGTTTTTTCTACAGAGAAACTTACTAATGTTGAAGTAATGCTGGGACCGGAGATGAAGTCGACAGGAGAGATAATGGGTATAGACCTAAGTTACGAAGGAGCTCTTTACAAGGCGATGGCAGGAGCTAACTTGAATATCCCTGCAAGTGGAAGGGTTTTAATTTCTATAGCTAATGGAAGCATAAATGATTCAATGAGTACGGTAAAAAAATATCATGATGCAGGATATGAGCTATTTGGTACATCCGGTACAGCAAGACATTTCAATTCTATAGGCATCAATGTGAAGCATGTAAATATAAAAGATGCCATAAGGCTACTAAAAGAAGGGTATTTTTCATTAGTCATCAATATACCAAATCGCGGCAAGAAAATAGACAATGATGGATTTATATTGAGAAGAACCGCATGTGAATACAGGGTTCCACTGTTTACATCACTTGATACGGCAAAGGCAGCACTTCAAGCTGTACAAAAGGTAAAAATAAGTGGACTTAATTATTTGTCGTTAAATGAGTATCATGAATTGCAATCCAAAAATCTAAAAAAATCTGCTTTGTAAAATTTAAGTTAACTTGGAAAGGAAGATTTATATGTTAAAAGGAGAAAAAGTGGTTTTGGCGTATTCAGGTGGTTTAGATACGTCTGTCATAATACCATGGCTTAAAGAAAATTATGAATGTGAGATAATAGCTGCATGTATAGATGTGGGCCAAGGAAGCGAGCTTAACAGCATAAAAGAGAAGGCATTATTAAGTGGTGCCAGCAAAATATATGTTGAAGATGTAAAAGATGAATTTGTGGAGGATTACATTTTTCCAACATTAAAGGCAGGCGCTGTGTATGAAGGCAAATATTTGTTAGGTACTTCATTTGCTCGCCCGCTTATTGCTAAAAAGCTTGTTGAGATAGCCCACAAGGAAGGTGCAAAAGCAATAGTGCACGGCGCTACTGGAAAAGGAAATGACCAAGTAAGATTTGAAGTGTCAATAAAGGCATTGGATCCATCAATAGAGATAATAGCGCCGTGGAGAATATGGGACTTTAAATCCAGGGAACAGGAAATAGACTATGCAAAGAAGAAAGGTATTCCTGTGCCTGTCACAAAGGAAAAGATATACAGTGTTGACAACAATTTATGGCATATAAGTCATGAAGGCGGTGATTTGGAAGATCCGTGGAATGAGCCTAAAAACAGTCTCTATGACATAGTCGTTCCTCCAGAGAATGCGCCAGATGAGCCGGAGTACGTCGTTTTAGAGTTTGAGAAAGGGATACCTGTAAAAGTAAATGGGAAATCATATGCAAGTCCTTCGAAGATGATAGAAGAGCTTAATTTGATAGCCGGAAGAAATGGAATAGGTATAGCTGATATTGTAGAAAATAGACTTGTAGGCATTAAGTCTCGCGGTGTATATGAAACACCTGCGGGAACTATCCTCTTTGCAGCACACAGAGAGCTGGAGTATTTGGTTTTAGATAAGGAAACTATGAGATTTAAAGATTTAGTGGCGCAAAAGTACGCAGATCTTGTCTACAATGGATTGTGGTTTTCGCCGCTTAGAGAATCATTAGATGCGTTTGTGGATGTGACTCAGCAGAATGTGACTGGTACTGTAAGGCTTAAACTTTACAAAGGCAACTTGATAAATGCAGGTTCAAAGTCGCCATATTCGTTGTACAGTGAAGAATTTGCCACGTTTGGTGAAGATGAAGTTTACAATCAAAAGGATGCAGAAGGATTTATAAATTTATTCGGCTTGCCACTTAAACTAAAAGCGCTTATGGAAATCAGCAGAAAGGAAGATTTTAATGAAGCTGTGGGGCGGTAGGTTTAAAGGAGGTACAGACAAACTTATGGAGGATTTTAATTCCTCCATTTCTTTCGATATGCGTCTTTTCAAATACGATGTAGAAGGTTCCATAGCCCATGCAAAAGGCTTAAATAAGGCAGGCGCATTAAGCGATGATGAGACAAAGCTTATTATAGATGGGCTAAATGAGATTTTAAAGGAAACTGAGACGGAATTTATACCTGATGATGAAGATGTACACACGTATGTTGAAAGGCTTTTGACTGAGAAAATAGGTGATGTAGGTAAAAAACTTCATACTGGAAGAAGCCGCAATGATCAAGTAGCAACAGATGTAAGGCTTTACCTGCGAGATGTTATAAAGGAAATTGAAAGCAGCATTGAGGCTTTAATTGATACGCTTAAAAGTAAAGCAGATGAACACAAAAATACAATCATGCCCGGATATACGCATTTACAAAGGGCTCAGCCTGTTACTTTAGGACATCACATGATGGCATATGTGGAGATGCTTAAAAGGGACTTATGGAGGCTTGGGGACATAGCCAAAAGAGTCAACATATTGCCCTTAGGTTCAGGTGCTTTAGCAGGCACATCATACAATATAGATAGAATGTATGTAGCAAAACTTCTTGGGTTTGATGACATAACGAAAAACAGCCTCGACGCAGTTAGCGATAGGGATTTTGCGATTGAGTTTTTAAGCTTTTCTTCAATTTTAATGATGCATTTAAGTCGATTTTGTGAAGAGATAGTCCTTTGGTCCAGCAAAGAATTTGATTTTATAGAGTTGGATGATAGATATTCTACAGGAAGCAGCATGATGCCTCAGAAAAAAAATCCAGATGCTGCAGAGCTTATACGCGGTAAGACAGGCCGTGTGTATGGCAGCCTCATAACACTTCTGACAGTCATGAAAGGTCTTCCTTTGGCTTACAACAAAGATATGCAAGAAGACAAAGAAGCGCTTTTTGATGCTATAGATACTTTAAAAATCTCAATTGTGGTTTTTAATGGCATGGTAAAAACGATGAAAGTAAAAAGTGCCAATATGGCAAATGCAGCAAAATGCGGCTATATGAATGCTACAGATTTTGCTGATTATCTCGTATCTAAGGGGATTCCATTTAGAAAAGCACATGAGATAACCGGTAAAGTCGTATTGTATGCCATAGATAAAAACTGTGCCATAGAAGAATTACCAATAGATGAATTAAGGGTTTTTTGCGATTTGATAGATGAAAATGTGTACAGCGCAATTGATTTAAAAAACACGATAAAAAACAAGAAGACAATAGGATCTCCAAAGTTGACTGATTAAAAAATTAAAGAGATAGGGGAAGTAACCTATCTCTTAATCATTAAATAAAAGTTTTACTGCATTTATGATATCATGGTCTACGACTCGATAGCAGATTTCAAGTCCGTTTCGCCTACCTTCAATTATACCGGCGGATTTTAGCTTTGAGATGTGCTGTGACACGGTTGATTGAGGCAAGTTTAAGCATTCTTGTATTGTAGTCACGTTGCATTCTCCCGATAAAAGTCCTCTTACGATGCAAAGCCTATACGGATGTGCTATGGCTTTTAATTTTTCTGCTATCGTTTCATATTTTTTAAAATTTTTTTCAATATCTATAGTACTGTTTTTCAGCGGAAATCCCTCCAAATTTTATATAAAGAGTGTGGTATCTGACTGTTCTGCTGCACCTATAAATGATGCTACACCGCCTAATTCAACACCATCTATAAGCTCATCTTTAGTTATACCCATTATATCAGACGACATGTTGCATGCGACAATTCTCACGCCGTTTTTAAGTGCTTGTTGTATTAGATCTTCCAGTGAAGTTACGTTTTTCTTGTTCATAATATACCTTATCATTTTAGGTCCTATGCCCAACATGTTCATCTTTGAAAGTTTTAGCTTCTTAGAACCTCTTGGCATCATCATGCCAAACATCTTGCTAAAGAAGTCCTTTTTAATTGATACTTTTTCTGGTTTCCTCAGTATATTAAGTCCCCAGAATGTGAAGAAGAGAGTTACTTTTCTTTCCATTGCAGCGGCGCCATTTGCTATTATAAATGCGGCTATGGCTTTGTCTAAGTCTCCACTGAATACGATAATTGCTTTATCGTTCTTTTCAGAAATCTGCTTTGTTTCGGCTACCTTGCCAGCAGCATTTTTTCTTATCTCTGCAACTATTATCTTTCCTTCATGGTATAAATTGAGAAGCGCATTTCCTGTTCTTTGACACCATGTTTTAATATCATTTTCGAAGCCAGGGTCTGAAGCCTTTATCTTTAGTATGTCTCCATCTTTTAGATTTTTTATTGCGTTAAATGTCTGCATTATAGGGCCCGGACATTGAAGGCCGCATGCATCGATCTCCAATGTTGCGGCGATATCATCTGATTTTTTTTTATCTTTTACACACATGCCGCACTCTGTCTGCTCATCGTCGTATCTCACTGTTATATCGCTAAAATCCGATGTTGCAGTTTCGTATATTTTATATCCGCCACTTAGGTTTTTGACAGATTTAAAGTCGTTTTGCATCAATATCCTGCACGCTATATACCCTCTTAGGCCTACTTGACAGTATACGTATATATCTTTGTCTTTTGGAATCTTATGAAGATTGTCTCTTAGCTCATCTACAGGTATATTTATAGAACCTCTGATGTTTCCAAGCTGATATTCAAGATCTGTTCTTACGTCAAGTATGACGGATTTAGACATATCTATTTTTTCAACTTCGTCCCAGTGAAATACGCTTATATCACCTTTTAATATATTGGAAGCTGCAAAACCAGCCATATTTACAGGATCTTTCGCTGACGAATATGGTGGAGCGTATGCCAACTCAAGTTCTTCTAAGTCGTAAACTGTCATATTGCTGCGAATTGCAGTAGCAATGACGTCTATTCTTTTATCAACACCGTCAAATCCAACTATTTGAGCGCCTAAGATTTTTCCATCGTCTTTTTTAAATATTAGCTTTATAGTCATAGGTAGTGCATCAGGATAGTAGCTTGCATGTGAATTTGGGTGTATTATGACTTTTTCGTAATCTATCCCGGCTCTTTTTAAGATTGTTTCATTGTTTCCCGTTGCTGCTACAGTTAAGTCGAAAATTTTTGCAACAGAAGTACCTTGTGTGCCATCATATTTGCTTTTTCTTCCGCAAATATTGTCTGCTGCGATACGACCTTGTTTGTTTGCAGGTCCTGCTAATGGTATCAAAGTATTGCTTCCGTTTATATAGTCTTTTACCTCTATAGCGTCACCTACGGCGTATATATCAGGATTTGATGTCTGCATGTATTCATTGACTTTTATACCGCCTCTTTCGCCTATTTCAAGGCCTGCATCTTTCGCTAATCTGATATCTGGCCTTACACCTATGCCTAGTACAACCATATCAGTGATTAGCGTATTGCCGCTGTTTAATACGACGGTTGTTATGCCTTCTTTGTGGTAGAATTCTTTTACACCATCTTTTAATATGAGATTTATTCCTTTGTCTTTAAGGCGCTGATGTACAATTGCAGCCATTTCGTAATCAAGTGGTGCCATTACGTGGTCAGCAAGTTCCACCACCGTCACATCAAGTCCTGTTTCTTTTAAATTTTCTGCAACTTCAAGCCCAATAAAGCCTCCTCCTACTACAACGGCTTTTTTAGGTTTGTTGTTGTCAACATAATCTTTTATTTTAAAAGTGTCTGGAATAGTTCTAAGTGTAAAAATGTTTTTACCGTCTATGCCTGGCATTGGAGGTTTTATAGGTTCTGCACCAGGTGATAGTATCAATTTGTCATAGCTTTCTGTGTAAATTCTGTCATTTTTTATATCATGAACGACTACAGTTTTTTCATCAGAATTTATCTTTGTGACTTCTGATAGTGTTCTTATGTCGATGTTGAACCGCTTTGACATGGCTTCAGGTGTTTGAACGACTAATTTTTCACGTTCTTTTATGACTTCACCTATATAATATGGCAGACCGCAGTTGGCATAAGATATATATTCTCCCTTTTCAAAGAGTATTATTTCAGCGTCTTCATTTAGCCTTCTCAATCTTGCCGCAGCAGATGCGCCGCCAGCAACGCCCCCGACAATTACAACTTTCATAATTCTTCCTCCTATTTAAAAGTATTATTATATCTTAATATTACAATATATTAATTTTATTGTCAATAATTTAACTAAAAATATTTTTAAATTAAAGAATTATGATAAAGGCTTATCAAACAGAGGCATAAAGAAAGCGAGAATGAAATCTCGCTTACTTTTTTCTTAAAAAAGTTATCAAAGCAGGTATTAAAGAAATTACGATAATGGCTATAGTGACGAATCCAAAATGTGTTTTGACAATCTCAAGATTTCCAAAGTAGTATCCGCCAAATGAGAACAATGCTGCCCAAATTATACCGCCTAATGCGTTGTAAGTAAGAAAGTGTAGGTAATTCATTTCACCTATGCCTGCTACAAACGGCACAAACGTCCTTATTATAGGTATAAACCTTCCTAATACTATCGTCATGTTGCCGTACTTGTCGTAAAAGTTTCTGGCTTCCAAAAGGTGCTCTTTCTTTATCAACTTTAAGTTTTCCGCTTCATATATTTTTTCACCTATAAATTTCCCTATATGGTAGTTTGCTGTGTCACCTAATATTGCAGCCAATGAGACTACTATAAACAAAGTGAATACATTAAGTGAGCCTATGGCAGCGAAAGCACCTGCAGCAAATATTAGCGAATCGCCAGGCAAAAATGGTGTAATGACGACACCTGTTTCAAAAAACAATATGAGAAATACTAAAAGATATGTGGCAGTACCGTACGCTTGTATTATGGTGCCTAAATATTTGTCAAGATGAAGAACTACATCGATTCCTAATTTTAAAAATGACATTAAAATCCCCATTCCTTTTTGCAAAATAGTGTACATTTATAATTATAGCATATAAAAAATTGCAATTATTACAGAATTGTAAATTTTAATCCACTTTTAATCTGTCTTTTGATTTCATGTATTGAGTTAATTTTTCTTTAATATCATTATTTTGTTCTAGGAAGTCCATAAAACGTAAGAAACAGTGAAGCGTTTCTGTACTTACAGTGTGTTCTATTTTTTCTGTTTCCTCAAGAAGGTTGTTTTCTTCGATTCCTAACGTCCTTAGAAGTTCCAAAATTGTATTGTGCCTTTTTATGAGGTTTTCGCCAATTGATTTACCTTCATCGCTTAAAGTTATGACACCGTACTTTTCATAGTTTATAAGGTTAAGATCAGCCAGTTTTTGGACCATCTTTGTGGCGGATGGTGGCTGGACATTCAATGCATCTGCCAATTCGTGCAGTCTTACATAACCTGATTTAGTTGACAATCTACATATCATTTCAAGGTAATCTTCCATAGACGCTGTCAATGAGTTACTTTCTTTCTTCATGTATTCACTGAAAGTGCGAAATTTGTCATACAATTTATTCACCTTCTCTTTAAATGTAACGAAATACATCCGTTTAACATATTCTATGTTAGGATTTTTGATTTTAGGATTGGCTAATAATTTTGCCAATGTGAAAAAGGGTGTGACTTATTATGAAAGATTCAAGCAGTGTAGCTGTAACAGATTTTGCTGAAAGAAGCAAAAAAGCCTCAGGAAATCTAATTGTAAAAAAGATTGCTGATTTCTTGAAGTACGTAGGTCCAGCATTTGTAGTAAGCGTAGCATATATAGATCCTGGCAATTTCGCTACAAACATAACTGGAGGTGCTAAGTACAATTACAGCCTTTTGTGGGTCATCTTGTGGAGCAACATAATTGCAATCTTTCTACAGTATTTGTCGGCCAAATTGGGCATAGCTACTGAAAAAAATTTATCTCAAATGTGTGGTGTCATATTTTCCAAAAAGACTAATGTATTGCTTTTTATTGTCTCTGAAATCGCCGCCATTGCGACGACGATGGCAGAATTTTTAGGCGGTGCTGTTGGCATATACCTTCTTTTTAAGATTCCATTGGCCTATGCTGGTGTTATAACTGGAATTGTGACACTTTTTATAACGTATCTGGAGAAATTCGGGCAAAAGGCAGTGGAACTAATAATTGAAGTATTGATAGGTATAATTTGTGCAGCGTACGCATTCGAAATGTTTTTAGCAAAGCCAGAATGGCTGAAGGTTGGGCTTAGCACTTTGACTCCAACGATTGCAAATAAAGATGCTTTGTATATAGCAGTTGGAATGCTTGGAGCTACAGTAATGCCTCATGTGATATTTTTGCATTCTCAATTAGTTCAAAATAGGAACAAGGATTTAAGCTTAGAAGAGAAGAAACACCACTTATCAATGGAAAGGCTGGACATTATTATAGCTATGAACATTGCGTTTATTGTCAATGCAGCCATGGTAATTGTGTCAGCGGCAGTTTTCTTTAAAAATGGTATTTATGTTGATTCTATAGAAGATGCTCACAGATCATTAGAACCGCTTTTAGGCTCTTTCTCAGGCATAGCTTTTGCATTAGCGCTTTTATCATCGGGATTTTCATCGTCTGCGGTCGGGACTATGGCGGGTGAGACGGTAATGGATGGATTTTTAAATAAAACTTTTCCTGTGCTATTAAAAAGATTTATTACGATAATTCCATCAATGGCAGTGCTTTTCTTAGGCGTAAATCCAATGAATGCCCTCATATTAAGCCAAGTCGTGTTAAGCTTTGCGCTTCCATTTGCTATAATACCGCTGCTTTTAATAACATCTAAAAGAGAATACATGGGAGGATTTGTAAACAATTTGGCTACTACAATTGCAGGGTGGGTAGTTTCAATTTTTATAATATTTTTAAACGGAATACTTTTGTATACTACGTTTCAAGGAATGTTGTGAACAAAACAAAAAGATGTCCGCATAAGGACATCTTTTATACATGAACAAATGCAAAAATAGGAGGAACAAATCTTAAAGCTCTGCAGTCCATAAGCCATGCAGATTGCAATATGCCCAAGCCTGAATCTTTGCTGCATCTGTCTTGAATGTTGCTTCTGGCTTATCTCCCGGCTTTAACATCTTTCTCATGTATATTCCGTCAGCTAAAATTGAAATCCATTCTATGTAGTGTTTTTCCTCCATAGGATGTTCTACGCTGCCAACTTTTACAGTGACTGTGTCGCCGTCTTTCAATATTACAGGAACGTGTTTTTCTTTGCTTGCATCAACTGTATTTACTATCTGTTCTTCCATCGGTTTTTCACAACATGTCAATGTTCCATCACCGGCGTTTAAAACTTCTACAACATTTCCGCATTCCTTGCATTTGTAAACTCCAAATAAATTTGTCATAAGAAAACCTCCTTTTAATTTAAAGATAATTTATTTCTTTTGATAAAAATTATCTTTTGTAAATATTATACACCTGTCATAAATTAAAATCAAGTATTATTATAATAATATATTTTTGATAAAAATATGCTAATATAATGTATGGAAGCTTTGTTGTTTTTGCTTTAATACATGTAAGAAGGTGAAAAGATGAGCTAAAGGATAGAACATGATATCTTGGGATATATGGAAGTGCCTGATGAGGCTTATTACGGCATACACAGTTTAAGGGCTCATGAAAATTTTAATTTATCAGGTCAGCCAATTCACAAACAGCTTATAATAGCACTGGCGCAAGTAAAGAAGGCTGCTGCTATAGCTAACAGAAACATAAAATTGCTTGATAAAAAAATTGCAGATGCTATAATTATTGCATGTGATGAAATAATCGAAGGTAAATTTCACGACCAAATCATCGTTGATGCACTTCAAGGTGGGGCAGGCACATCTGCAAATATGAATATGAATGAAGTCATAGCAAACAGGGCAATAGAATTACTTGGAGGGAAAAAGGGAAATTACGATCTAGTAAATCCTATCGATCATGTAAACTTAAGCCAATCTACAAACGATGTTTTTCCTACTGCTGTAAGAATAGCAGCTATAAAGCTTTTGAAGCCCTTAAGTGAAAGCTTTGCCAATTTGCAGGTAGCCCTTCAAGAGAAAGAAGACGAGTTTAAGGACGTAATTAAGATGGGCAGGACGGAGCTGCAGGATGCTGTTCCTGTGATGCTGGGTCAGGAGTTTGGAGCGTATGCACAGGCAATTTCGAGGGATAGGTGGAGGATATATAAAGTAGAGGAAAGGTTGAGGCAGGTCAATATAGGGGGGACTGCTGTTGGCACAGGGCTAAATGCTGACATAAGGTACATTTACAGTGTAATCGAGATATTGAGAGATATAACAGGAATTGGACTTGCGAGAGCCGAATACATGATGGATCCTACTCAAAACAACGATGTTTTTGTGGAAGTTTCGGGCATGTTGAAAGCTGCTGCTACAAATTTGATCAAGATATCTAATGATATTAGACTTATGTCATCAGGTCCAAAGTGCGGGCTTATGGAGATTACGATCCCAGAAGTACAAGCTGGTTCATCCATAATGCCCGGTAAGATTAATCCAGTAATACCTGAGGCAGTAAAACAGGCAGCATATCAGGTATTGTCTTGCGATTATGCAATTACATTGGGTGCACAATCTGGTGAACTTGAGCTTAATTTCACACTGCCGCTTATTGCATATAATCTTTTCAATGAAATTGATCTTCTTAAAAATGCAGTGGATATGTTTATAAATAAATGTATAAAAGGTATAGAGGCAAATCGCCATCATCTAGAAGAAATGGTGGAAAAGAGCTTGTCTTATGCGATTGTGTTAAGTCCTCATTTAGGATATGAAAAAGCATCTATGATAGCAAAAGAAGCTAAAGAAGAAGGTAAGACAATAAGAGAAGTCGCCAAAAAATATTTGAGAGAAGAACAGCTTGACGCCATACTTAATGAATACGAAATGACAAAACCGGGCATACCGGGTTTAAAAAGATTGAGAGGGGAAAATAGATGAATACAACGCCAAATGCATCGAGGCTGCACATATCAATATTTGGCAGAAGAAATGCAGGAAAATCAAGCATAATAAATGCACTTACAGATCAAAATATTGCTATTGTTTCTGATGTGGCAGGTACTACAACAGACCCTGTGCTAAAAGCGATGGAGATACTGCCAATAGGTCCTGTAGTGATAACTGACACTGCTGGACTTGATGATACAGGAGAGCTGGGTGAACTTAGGGTCAAAAAAACGTATGAAGTGTTAAATAGGACGGACCTTGCTTTGCTTGTAATAGACGGCATGGTGGGGCCGTCAGAGTTTGAGGAGGAAATTTTAGAGAAGATCAGGGAGAAAAATATTCCGGTTGTAGGTGTTTTAAATAAAGCTGATCTGGCTCAATTTCATTTCAGTCAAAAAGCTGATTGGGAAAAAAGATTAAAGCTAGAGCTTGTTGAGACGTCTGCCAATAATGGTTATGGCATAGAAGAGCTTAAAAGGCAAATAATAAAAAAAGCTCCCTACGATGATAAAGAACTTTCTTTAGTGTCTGATTTGATAAATCCCGGTGATTTCGTTGTACTTGTAGTTCCTATAGATAAGGCTGCACCAAAAGGCAGGCTTATACTGCCACAACAGCAGGTAATAAGAGATGTGATTGAAAGTGATGCGATCGCCGTTGTCACAAAGGAATACGAGCTAAAAGAGACGTTAGAAAACTTAGGCAAGAGGCCTGCATTAGTTA
>JASBVU010000542.1 GCA_029960905.1 Thermoanaerobacterium sp. | reverse complement strand
TTATTATTCTTTATAAATTTTAAAAATCCTTCTCATTTCATAAAATTTTTATAAATTTATATTTATTAATGCAAATTAATTATATCAAATAGTCGTTAGTAAACTTTTCTGTATTTATCTCTATGTAATATCTAATTTTTTATAAAAAAATCGCCCCACAATTTGGAGCGATTTATTGTACCAATCACGATACTTTCTTTTTCAAAAGCCCAATCATCAAAGCTGTCACAACCATGCCCACAAGTATTGCCACAATGTATAAGAGCGGATTTGATACAGCGATAGGTATTACGAATATACCGCCGTGTGGCGCTCTAAGTTCTATATGGAACAACATGGAAAGTGCACCTGTAACTGCAGATCCTACCATGATGGATGGGATTACTCTGAATGGATCTGCTGCAGCAAATGGTATAGCGCCTTCTGTTATAAATGAAGCACCTAATACCCAAGCAGCCTTGCCTGCCTCCCTCTCTTCTTTCGTAAATCTATTTTTAAATATGACTGTTGCAAGTGCCAGTCCTAAAGGCGGTGTCATTCCTGCAGCCATTACTGCTGCCATAGGCATAAATACATTTGATGCCAAAAGACCTGTTGCAAATGTGTATGCTGTCTTGTTGACAGGACCACCCATGTCAAATGCCATCATAAGCCCTAATAGTGCGCCAAATATGACTGCATTTGTAGAGCTCATGCCTTTAAGCCAATTTGTAAGGCCCGTCATTATGGTCTTCATCGGTGTTCCCACGACGTATATCATGAGAAGTCCTACAATAAGAGTCGATAAAACAGGTAATATCAGCACTGGCATGAGGCCTTCCATCGTCTTAGGCAATTTTATGGTCTTTTTCAGGTAGTAGACTGTATAACCAGCAAGAAAACCAGATATGATACCGCCTAAAAATCCTGCACCAGTTGATACTGCCAACATACCGCCTACCATACCTGGTACAAGTCCAGGTCTATCTGCTATCGAATAAGCCAAAAATCCCGAAAGTATTGGAACCATCAGTGCGAATGCAGAGCCACCGCCGATTTGCATCAATGCAGCAGGCAAAGTTCCTTGCACCTGAAATGCCTTGTATCCCCATAGGAAGGAAAGTGCTATGGATATACCTCCTGCTACTACGAAAGGTATCATGTAAGATACGCCTGTCATCAAGTGCTTGTAGGCACCTGTCCTCTGATTAGCCCTTTCTTCGTGAATCTTTTCCACTTTTTCTACATAATTTTTTGGTTTTTCCATCTTCAATGCTTTTTCAATCAATTCTTTTGGATTTTTTATCGCTTCCTCTACCGGAACTTCCAGTATAGGTTTTCCTTCAAAGCGGGACTTGTCGACTTTTGTCGCAGCAGCAATTATGACTGCATCCGCTTCATTTATGTCGCTTTCTGTCAATTGATTTTCTGCCCCTATAGACCCTTGTGTCTCAACTTTTATAGCCACATTAAGCTCTTTTCCTGCCATTTCTAAGTTTTCTGCGGCCATATAGGTATGGGCTATACCTGTAGGGCATGCAGTGATGGCAACAATCTTTTTCATCAAAAATCCCCCTTACTCATATTTTTTGAAAGCATTTATGACATCCTCGTAAGTCTCAGCCTTGTTAAGTTCTTCCCTCACCTCCTCATGCATTAATGACCTTGAAAGCTTAGCTAAAATCTTAAGATGTAGATTGTCTGAATTCTCAGGTGCTGCAATCAGGAAAAACAGGTGTGCTGGTTTTCCATCCATCGAATTGTAGTCTATGCCATCTTTCGACTTTCCAAAAACCAATGATGCCTT
>JASBVU010000541.1 GCA_029960905.1 Thermoanaerobacterium sp. | reverse complement strand
TGCCTCTTTGAATTATTTTATGACCTTGCTTTAAATGTTTAATATAGTCTTCTTTTTCAATTTCATTTATAAAGTTTATTTTGGAAGGCTCTGATAAAATCTCTTGATCAGTTGTAATTTGAACATTCTCTGCCTTTATTGTTTTTGTCTCTCCAGTATTATCTTTTATATGTGTTACACTGGCATTTGCCACACAGGTAAATAGTAAAAAGCTAAAACAGGTAAAGAACATAACAAATATTTTTTTAATCATTATTTTCACTCCTCTCATTTTATACAATTTTCTATCTATTGTTGTTCTTAGAACCACTTACTAACATCTAGCTCTTCTAAAAGCTTAGAATGCTCACTCACATATGGTAATGTATTATGTTCTTAATTATACATGTTTAACCCCTCCTTTCTAATTATATTTTTATGTTTTAATTTCCATTTTCTTAGTTAATTAGCATTTTTCATGTTTTAAACTGTGAAATTACTGTTCACTATAAAGACGGATCAAAAGAACTTTTGGATCCCTATTTCTAAAAAATGAAATGTTATATTTTTTAGAACTAACTTCCCTAAAACATTTTTAGACAGAAGGAATTTTTATATATTCTGTAGAATGTTTGCCAGGAAATAAAAGGATTAAATCTAGATAAAAGACCAGGACGCCAGGCCACGGTTTAAGGCCTCAGGGAGGCTAAGCGGGCCAGAATACTGCAAAGAGAAACAGGCCCCCCTGCTCTCCAAAAAAGTTTCAGGGAGGTGCTGTCGAATTCTGGTATTCAATTGTATCTTGGGCGTCAAAAATTCTACAAATAAGTTTCATATCTTAAAACACCAGTTTCATCATAAGCCTCAATTTTTACGTCACAATTTACACCTTCTAACAATTTAATAAAATCAGCTTGAAACTTCAAATATTCATCCCACATGCCATCTCTTTTAATATAAGTGTTAATTGTTTTAATTTCTGCACTATTTATTTTTGCACCAATTACCGTATAATATTTTCTTTTATACTCAAAACTTACATAAAACGCTTGAATCGGATCTTTTGTTTGCAGATTATTTATTATTTCAGGTTTACCACCAACATACCACAACCCATTTTTATAAATAATAGGTTGAACTGATAAAAAATTATCTTTTATATAAAAAACCACTTGCTGATTATTACTCAGGGAGTCTACGGCCAATAACTCAATATTTGCATCACCTTTTCCCCTATTTTTCCAATAAAATTGAATAGCTTCCTCAACTGATTGATGTCCCCTTATACAGCTAACGCAAATAGCAACTATCAAAACAAGTAAGCCGGCAAATACGTATTTATTCATGAATGCCATACCCCTATCAAAAAGCGCCTTTTTAAAGGCGCTTTTAAAAGATAAAAATATACTCGATATAATATTAATAATAATAATAGTAATGACCGGTAGGACACTTGGATTCAGTATCAGTTCCCGAAGTAACTAAAGTAATTGCTGGAGGATAAGACATCGTAAATTCTAAACTATAATTAGTTGTCTGGTGCCAATAAGTATAAGCTACCTCGGCCATATTTCCAGATTTTGTTTTCTTTCCTACTTCAACTTGAAGTGTACTACGTTTGTTCCAATTTTGTTCATACATTCCCCAAACAACTCCAGCATTAGGGAAACTTTGCCTTTTATACGTTGAAATCAGACTTCCACCTTCTCGATAAGCTGTCCAATAAGAGCTGAGTGCTGGTGTATCTCCCGCCCATCCAAAGGAAGCATAATCTCGACCCAATTTAGAGTATTGCCATTCTGCATAAC
>JASBVU010000540.1 GCA_029960905.1 Thermoanaerobacterium sp. | reverse complement strand
CATTCTAACCAAAACTGGCAATTCTGTCGCCCATCCCAACAGAATAGCCATTTGCGTTGGTAATATAGGAAGTTCGCGTAGTAATCCTCTCAAATTATCTGGTACCAATTTGCTAATTATTTCTTGATCCCGTTCATTTGTAAGCCTATGCAAAAGAAAAGTATTGCATTGAGAAAGAACCGTTGGAGATAATTCCGATGGCCGTTGAGAAGAAATCACCAAATTAAGGCCAAATTTCCTCCCTTCACGAGCAATTCGTTCAAAGATCTGAGTACATATTTTTGCCGCATTGTTATCTTCTTCATCGTCTCTATATCGCTTTATGAAAGTATGCGCTTCTTCTATCACTAAAACAGTTGGAAGGGGTTTTTGGTTTAATTTTCTATACCGTTGTAATGCTTCAAATATTATACGAGCAATTACTGCAGTAATTACATAAATAATTTCTGAAGGTACGAGAGATAAATCAATAATAACTACATTACCATTTTCTGCGTTATTTCCCCCTATATAATTTTCTAGCCATTTTACAAGTTCAACAGGCTCATCTTTATCATCAATTATGGATTTTAATCTTGGATTTGACAAAAGCATATGTATTCTCATAATCAATGGCTCCAGATATTGTTCGGCACTTTCTTCTATTGAAATGTTTTTCAAGTTTTTTATAAAATTTACTATATCAAAACGAATAGGTACATCTTCATTTATCTCATTATGTATCTCATTCACCACATCTGCTCTACTTCCTAATTTTTCAGCTATTTCGTTTATGACATTACTTATTTGCTCTAACTCCTTTAATGAAAATTCTTCAAAATAATAGGACTTACTACTATCTCTCAGTCCCCCTTTTCTTTTATTTTTTATACTTTCCTCAATACTTTCTATGTAATTCTCTATAACTTCATCGGAAACATCTAGAAGTTCCGATACATCTTCTTTTTTATCTTTCAAGTTATCCAGCAGCACATCAAGTTTTTTCCCTAATTGATTGTGAATGTTTTTTTCTGACTTTTGAACAAGTTTTGGACTTTTGACTATCTTTAATAAATTTAAAATTTCTTCAATATGTTCTACAAAGTACTTTTTTCGAGGGTCATGTAAATTTTCATTATAACAATTTAACATTTTTGCCTTTCTTAAAGCTTTTACAAGCAAAGGTTTCTGTATTTTAGCACTGGCAGACGTAAATAAAAACCATTCTTCACTATTCCAAAACCACAACGGTACCTTGAGCGCATTTTTTTCAATCTGTGTATTTAAGAAATTACCTCCAATATCTACCTTAAAAACCCTAGCTTTAACAAAGGACTTAGTATCATTAAAAGCATGCGAATACTCTCCATTTGGATCAAAAACTATAAAACGTGCATTTGGTATTCCTTCTTTATTCTTGTTCTCCCTTTCTTTTTGGGCAGCTTCCAATGACCAATGTATTAAACCCGCCACAGAACATGATTTCCCACTACCTGTATTACCTAATACCGCCAAATGACGGCCAAAAAGTTTATTTGGATCTACATAAATATTAGCATCTCCAGCAAGAGGGCTTGTCCCAATTTTTATTTTTTTCGTTTTATCCCCTTCAACTATTGCTTCTATTTGCTTAGCCGTAGGTAACAGTACAGGAGTTCCAACTGTAGGTAAGCTATTGCTTCCTCTTTTGAAATTATAAATGTTACCTTCTTTCTTATATAAAGTTCCTAATGGATTAACACTAATTTTTCTCAAAGGAAATGGCAAATCAACAAGTCCAAAATCCTTCATACCCTGTCTTTTGGGAAAA
>JASBVU010000539.1 GCA_029960905.1 Thermoanaerobacterium sp. | reverse complement strand
AAAATTGTACTACTATTATGCTATAATATCTATTAAAGTCAAATGAGGAGGAAAAAAGATGTTAAAAGGCGTTGCGGCATCACCGGGTATTGCAATAGGCAAGGTTTTTCTGTATACAAAGAAATTTGCCGAAATCAATACCCAAAATATCGATGAATCAATGGTGAAGGATGAAATAGCAAAATTTGAAAATGCTATTAAATTGACAAAAGCTCAATTGGAGAAGATTAAGGAAAAGACAGAGAGGGAGTTTGGCAAAGACAAGGCTGAGATTTTCGAGGCACATCTTATGCTGGCAAATGATCCTGAGCTTTATGAGTCTGTTGTAAATATGATAAAAATTGATTATGTTACGGCTGATAATGCGGTGAACCATGTTATTGAACAGCACGCATCCGCGATGGAATCCCTTGATGACAAATATTTAAAGGAAAGAGCGGTTGACTTAAGAGATGTAGGCCAAAGGATAATAAATAATATACATGGCATAGTAAATGTAAACTTGTCAGAGTTAGATGAAGACGTGATAATAATTGCCAAAGATTTAACACCGTCTGACACAGCTACTATGAAAAAAGAAAGAGTTTTAGGATTTGCTACAGATGTAGGTGGAAGAACGTCCCACACTGCCATTATGGCTCGTTCTTTAGAAATACCTGCAGTAGTTGGCACAGGAAATGTTACTAAGCAAGTTTCTGATGGCGATATTGCCATAGTAGATGGAAACGAAGGTATAGTTATTGTAAATCCAACTGAAGATGTCCTCAAGGAATATGAAGAAAAGCGCGATAAATACAAAATTCGAGTTGAAAAGCTAAAAGAATTGAGAGATTTGCCTGCAGTTACAACAGACGGAAGACAGTCGATGCTGGCGGCAAATATCGGTACGCCTAATGATGTAGAAGGTGCTTTGAAAAATGGTGCAGAAGGAATAGGTCTTTTTAGAACAGAATTCTTGTACATGAACAGGAATGACTTTCCAACTGAAGAAGAACAGTTTGAGGCTTATAAATACGTTGCAGAGAAGATGAATGGGAAACCAGTCACCATAAGGACACTGGATATTGGTGGTGATAAAAAACTGCCTTATCTAAATATGCCAGATGAAATGAATCCGTTTTTAGGATATAGAGCTATAAGGCTTTGTCTTGACGAAAAAGAGATGTTTAAAACACAGCTTAGAGCTTTGCTTAGAGCCAGTGCGTATGGAAACATATTGATAATGTATCCAATGATTTCTTCGGTCGTTGAAGTAAGAAAGGCAAATGAGATCTTAAATGAAGTTAAAGAAGAATTAGATAAAAAGGGCATAAAATACGATAAAAATATAAAAGTTGGTATAATGGTAGAAATACCATCTGCTGCAGTAACTGCAGACTTGCTTGCAAAAGAAGTAGATTTCTTTAGTATAGGTACAAACGATTTGTGCCAATACACACTTGCTGTTGATAGGATGAATGAAAGGATAAAGGATTATTACAAGCCATTTAATCCTGCCATATTAAGGCTTATTAAAAATGTCATAGATGCATCACATAAAGAAGGGATATTCACAGCTATGTGTGGTGAGATGGCTGGTGATCCGCTTACAACGCTTATCCTTTTGGGATTAGGTTTAGATGAATTTTCAATGAGTGCAAGCTCCATACCAAATATAAAAAACATCATAAGAAATGTTTCTTATGAAAAAGCTAAAGAGTTTACAGAAATGGTATTAAACATGTCAACACCTGATGAGATTGAAGAGGCATCAAGAAAAATTTTATACGAAATAATTGGCGAATGAAAAAAC
>JASBVU010000538.1 GCA_029960905.1 Thermoanaerobacterium sp. | reverse complement strand
AATGGGCAGGCGGAAAAACACAGTTATTAGATGAGTTATATAAGAGGTTGCCATCTTCTTTAATTCAAAGTGGTGAAATAGAGAGATATGTTGAGCCTTTTGTTGGTGGTGGTGCATTTTTCTTCTTTTTAAAAAGAAATTTCAAAATTAAGGAATCGTTTTTAATCGATATAAATAAAGAACTAATAATAGGCTATAAAGTAATTCAAAATAATGTGAATGAATTAATTGATGAGTTAAGTAGCATGGAAGAGAAATATCTAAAATTATCAGAGGAACAAAGGAAAGATTTTTACTATAACATTAGAGATGAGTATAATAGACAAAAGGATAATTTTGATTATGTAAATTACAATTTGGACTGGGTAAAAAGAGCAGCGGACTTAATTTTTTTAAACAAGACATGTTTTAATGGATTATATCGTTTAAATAAAAAAGGTGAATTCAATGTACCATTTGGGAAATATAAAAACCCTACTATTTGTGATGCTGACAATTTAATCGAAGTAAGTAAAGCGTTAGAGAATACAGAGGTCATTTGTGCAGATTTTGAAGAAAGCAAAAAGTATATACATAAAAACACTTTGGTTTATCTCGATCCTCCTTATCGCCCTTTAAACAATACTTCGAATTTTACAAGTTATAATGAGAACGGGTTTGATGATGATGACCAGAGGCGGTTAGCTCAGTTTTTTAAAGAAATGGATAAAAAAGGCGCATATCTTATACTTAGCAATTCGGACCCCAAGAATGAAGATGTAGATGACAATTTTTTTGATGAATTGTATGCAGGGTTTATTATTGAAAGGGTAAAAGCAAAAAGATATATTAACAGTAATGGGGATAAACGAGGAGATATAAGTGAATTGATAATAAGGAATTATGAATAGGGGGCTTAAAATGAAGGAATTATATATTGAATTCTTAAATGTAGAAAATGAGGAAAGTGTAATAGAAAAATTTCATGATACACTTGTGGACACAAATAGGAGTTATGACTTTTTTGTTGATTGGGACAAAGTAAGAAAACACGTTGAAGAACATAAAATAGAATTTAATATATTAAATAGTTTAATAGGAAGTAATCGGTTTGATAATGACTTAAGAAAAATTTTATTAAATTATCCTCGAGTGCTTCCTGTTATACCGATTTTATTAGCAATACGAGACCTTAATTTTAAAGTAATTCGCGATTTTACAGATAAAAACTTGGATATTGTGAATTATGACTTTAACACTAGAACTCTTACATCAGAAGATATTGATAATATTATAGAATTTTTTGATAAGACAGGCTTAAAGAGATTTTTTCTGGAAATGGGTACGAAGAGCGTACAAGATTATGTAATAGGTGTGGAAGTAGGCATGGATACCCATGCGAGGAAAAATAGAAGTGGAGATGCGATGGAATTATTATTAAAGCCAATTATTGAAGATATAGCAACAAAGGAAAAAGGATTTGAAAGAGTTTTATTTCAGAAAAATTTCGGATATTTGGAAACTAATTATGGTATAGAGGTTAACTCTTCAATTAAAAACAGAAAAGCTGATTTTATTTTAATCAAAGACAACAAAAAAGTTATCAATATCGAAGTGAATTTTTATTCAGGAACTGGTTCAAAACCTCAAGAAATAGTGGATTCCTACATAGAAAGACAGAATGAACTTAAAAATAATGGATTTGAATTTATTTGGATTACAGACGGAGAGGGATGGAGAGGACAGAAAAATCAAATTCATAAAGGATTTGAGAAAATAGATTATTTGTTAAATCTTCATTTTGTGCGTATTGGTTTATTG
>JASBVU010000537.1 GCA_029960905.1 Thermoanaerobacterium sp. | reverse complement strand
TGCTCGTCATCATTGTAAGAGCATGGACGGTATTATATCATTGTAAGAGTATCCCTCGCAGGTGCCCTGGCTTTTACACCTCTTTCTATAATATGATAGTATATAGTAACCGATGTGGCGCGTCCGGGCTAGAGGTTCGGACGCGATTCCTGAGTTATTAGAAAAGGATGGCATATGCTCAAAAGCTGGTCGGTCGAAAACTTCAAAGCCATCGTCAACTCCGGTGATCTGCAACTGGCTCCTGTCACTGTGCTAGCCGGTCTGAACAGTTCCGGCAAAAGCAGCCTGCTCCAATCCATCCTCATGATCTCACAAACCCTGAGCAGCCGTGTCCTCGATAGAGCATTATTGCCTAATGGGCCAATTGTGCAATTGGGAACTTTTGAGGATATTTTGAATGAAGCTAGTAAGATACGGCCTTTGACTATAAAGTTTAAATTCGAGTTTGAGGAGGATAAAGAGGAAAAAGAAGAAAATAATGATGGTTTCGGAATAGGTAGCACCTTAGAATACATTGATGTAGGTGTTCAATTTCTTAGTACATCAGATAATAGCATTAAGTCGGCTATAGGATCGTCACAAGTAATAGCTGAAAAAGTTGTTATAAAAGTAGCTTCAGATATCTATTTCCCTTTTGAAGATGATTTTGATTATGTGGAGGCAACTTTTAGTATTAGAAAAGTATCAGATAAGGTTTTTGAAGATTTTTTGAGCAATGTCGAGACAACGTCTCTTCATACCTTACCTCTTACTTTTAATAAATTGTCGGGGTATCTTGGAACTTTAGAGGGCGGTGAAGAAGAATATCTTGTGATTCTTTCTCATTTCTTGCCTTCGCATTTCTTCCGAAGAATTAAAGTAGAGAAACATATTAAGAACCAGCTAATAAGAGCTATATCAGCTTTCTTTGAATACCCTTCTGATGATGCATATGGCCTGTTAGATGATGAGTTACTTAAATTTGTAGATTTTGATGCCAATATGCCTGAAGATGTAAGGAAGAATATTTATGAGATTTGCAATAATGAAATTATATTAGAAAAATTTTCTGGCTATACAGTTCGTGATCTGGCTGAATGGTTAAAAAGTTTAAAAGTTGGAAGGAAAAACAGTAGGAAGAAAGGTTTGCTAGTTAGACAAGCCCAAGAAATTATAGCTCAATATTACACAAAAGAGTGGTTAACTGAAAAACAGTATGATAGAGAAACAGAAGGCCTAGAACTAGTCTTTAGAAATTTTAATGATATTAAATATGCCTGTGACTATATAACACGCTTTTTTACTAGCAAAATCCGCTATCTCGGCCCCTTGCGTGCTGACCCACAAGCATCACAAAAATTTGCTACTAGTGGAGAGCTAGATGATGTGGGTACAAAGGGTGAATATGCTGGAGCAGTTTATGACGCGAATCAGCGACTTTTTGTAGATTGGTACGATCCTTATACACAAAAAATTGAGAGACATATCTTGAGCATGGCTCTGGATACCTGGGCGCGTTATCTTGGCGTCGCTGAAGGCATTCAAATAGAAACTGCTGGTCGAAGCGGAGTAAATTGGCAAGTGATACATACGCAAGGGCATCGGCCATTACCACTTTCTGCTGTTGGCGTTGGTGTCAGTCAGGTTTTGCCTATACTGGTGATGGGCTTGCTGGCACCTAAAGATACCTTGCTGATCGTTGAGCAACCTGAATTGCATTTGCATCCAAGAGTGCAGGCGCGGTTGGGGGATTTCTTTATGGGGCTGGCGAAGTGTGGCAAGCAGTGTTTGATCGAGACACATAGCGAGAATCTTATCAGCC
>JASBVU010000536.1 GCA_029960905.1 Thermoanaerobacterium sp. | reverse complement strand
ACCTCCTTATCCATCTCATACAAACAAACTTTCTCCGCCCTTTTCAAGCCCTAATATTTCTCTATCAGAATACTTAGTCGTTCTCAAAATATAAATAATGACTGAGTCCTCTTCCTTGTCGATTATCCTTGATATCTCACTCTTTAACTTTCTAAAATTTGCATCAGATATTTCACCTTCTAAGACGGAATTTTGGACCCAATTTAGGTACTTCCTGCACGTCTTTAAAACTTTATTTACCCTTTTCTCGTTTACATCATAGACTAATATTATAAACATTGTATCACCTTACCACTGTGCAACAAATGGCTGATACTCTTCTTCACCCATAAGATGCTTTTCCAATTTATAAAGCTCAAGCCGTATTAGCCTGCGGTATGAAACATTATTGCCTAATGATCTATGATTTATCGTCGTCTTAAGTTTATTCTCGTATTCCTCTATGAATGCCATCTTTGCCTTATCTTTAAGCAAAAGTCCTTCTGCATCTTTATCAAAGTCGTCTTTTTTAATGATGCTCTTGCCTACAACGGTAAATATCACCCTATCTACAACAACCGGCTTAAATATCTCTGATACATCTAAGTTCAGAGTAAATCTCCTAAAATTTGTCGAGTGAAGATATCCTATTCTAGGATCCAAATGTGTCTTATATATCTCACTTAGTACTGTTGTGTACATAAGGGAATTTCCAAAGCTCATAAGCACATTTAGGGAATTTTTCGGCGGCCTTTTGCTTCTCACATCAAATTTAAAATCGCTACTTCCTAATATATCATCAAATGATTTATAATAATATTCTCTTATATTCCCCTCTATAGCCATAAGCTCATTTACATCGGATGTTCCAGTTATTAGATCCCCCAATCTTTCTATGGCGTAAATGATGTCATCCAGATTTTTGCCTCGATTTTGATAGTATTTTAAAACTTGGCGTATATTCCTGTAGGCACCTTCTATAAATTTTTGTGCGATATATAAACGTTTATTCTCATTTATGTAATTTTCAGCTTGCTTTAATATCATATATCCAGAATTCAGATGTTCCCTAGGATAAAATGACCCTACGTAATAGCCGTAATGGTTAAAGAAGTGAAGTATTATCTCTGATTGGGAAATAAACTCAAGAAACCTTTTGTTGAGACTGACTTCACCAAATATCATTATTTCTGAAGTGTTTTCAACAGGAATAAACTTTCTCCCATTTTCACCCTCAAAATATAATGTGTTATCTTTTCTATGCAATTCTCCATCAGAAAAAATATAAACAGGCTTTTTCATGATAAACAGAACTCCTTATATCCACAATTTTTACAGTAAGGTATTTTTTCAAAAGCTGGCGCTTTATCCATATTTACAATATCGATTATTTCCTTAATAGCGCTAACAACTTCTGCCTCCGACTCACTCGTAAGACATACATCAACCCTTTTCCTCTCCTCAGGAAAGAAAAGCTGTCCCTTCGCATCAACGCCGCTTTGTTTTAATTTGTACAAATAGAAAAGAAGCTGAAGTCGCGCACTATTTAAGGCTTTTGAACTTTTCTTCACTTCACCAACTAGTAAACTGCCGTTATCATTTCTCACAAGATCTATAACCACATTTTCAAAATTTATCTTCTTTCTATCCCTGTCATAAGATATGTCATCGATCAAACGTCCCATCTCAATGTATGGGTGCTCTTGGTCAGGAATTATCTGATGTGCCATAAGCCAAACTTGCCTTTTACATATATTATAACTTTGCATCAATGAACCTGTAACTTCATCATATCCATACATAAAAACACCTTCTTAAAAATAGG
>JASBVU010000535.1 GCA_029960905.1 Thermoanaerobacterium sp. | reverse complement strand
TGGGAAGCTGGTTATTTTTGATTTCTACATTAATTATTTGTATTATACTCCTTACAGATATATCACTTATTGAAAGCATAAAATCACTGTATAGGCAGATGCTTCAGTTTATAGAAACATATAAAAATAAAAAAAAGGCATTAAAATTTAATGATGAAAATATACTTCCAGATATTATAGAAAAGACTGATGAGAAAAAGAGTTCGAGAAAAAAAATTAAAAATAGCGAAGAACAACAATTAAAGATAATACAACCGTACTTAGAAGAAAAAGAAGAATTAGAAGAAAAAAAGGCTCGTAATGGAGAAGAAGCCAAAATCTCAAAAATAGAAAATAAAGAAAAAACTTACGAGAATTATATTTATCCACCTATTGAATTGCTTAAAGAAGGTACACCACACCAAAAAGTTAACAATAATTTAATCATAGAAAATGCTAGGAAATTAGAGGAGACACTTAAAAATTTTGCTATTGATGCCAAAGTAGTACAGGTCAGTAGAGGCCCAGCTATTACAAGGTTTGAAGTGCAACCAAGTCCTGGTGTCAAAGTCAGCAGAATAGTTAGTTTGACAGATGATATCGCATTAAGTCTTGCAGCACCTTCCGTTAGAATAGAGGCGCCAATTCCAGGAAAATCAGCAGTTGGAATTGAAGTGCCAAATGAAAAAATATCAGTTGTAACACTTAGAGAAGTTATAGACACTAAAAAATTTAGAGAAAGCAAGTCGGATTTAACGATAGGGTTAGGAAAAGACATTGCTGGAAATATAGTTATAGCTGATTTATCAAAAATGCCTCATTTATTAATTGCTGGTGCTACAGGTTCAGGCAAAAGTGTTTGTATTAATACTTTAATTGTAAGTTTATTGTACAAAGCTTCTCCTGATAAAGTTAAAATGATTTTAATAGATCCTAAAGTTGTTGAATTGAATATTTACAACGGCATACCGCATTTGCTAACTCCAGTCGTTACTGATCCTAAAAAAGCTGCTGGTGTCCTTAATTGGGCGGTAAACGAAATGACAGAAAGATATAAAGCATTTGCAGAAAACAATGTAAGGGATATTGAAGGATATAATAAAATTCATGGTATTGATACAATGCCTAAGATAGTCGTTATCGTGGATGAATTGTCAGATCTTATGATGGTTTCACCGGCAGAAGTGGAAGAATACATATGTAGATTGGCACAAATGGCAAGAGCTGCAGGTATATATTTAGTAATAGCTACACAAAGGCCATCAGTAGATGTTATCACTGGTGTTATAAAGGCAAATATACCATCTAGAATTTCTTTTGCTGTTTCATCGCAAATAGATTCAAGAACTATTTTGGATATGTCCGGTGCCGAGAAATTGTTAGGAAAAGGAGATATGCTTTATTATCCAATTGGCGAATCTAAACCAATTCGAGTACAAGGTGCTTTTATTTCAGATAAAGAAGTTGAAGAAATTGTAAATTTCTTAAAGTCAAATACCAATGAACCAAAATATGAAGAAATAATTGTCGAGTCAAAAAGTACATTAAACAAAGAAATAGAAGAAGATGAATTGATGAACGATGCAATTAAAGTAATTGTGGAAACTGGGCAAGCTTCCATATCTATGCTGCAAAGAAGACTTAGGATAGGCTATGCAAGAGCCGCCAGAATAATCGATCAGATGGAACAAAAAGGAATAATAAGTGGCTACGATGGTTCTAAACCAAGGCAAATATTGTTATCAGAAGAAGAAATAAAAAGAATAATAAGCGACTAATATTCTTTACAATATGATTTATATGGTATATACTTTCATTGTAAATAA
>JASBVU010000534.1 GCA_029960905.1 Thermoanaerobacterium sp. | reverse complement strand
TTCTGCAAATTTTTTGAGCATATTTGCATCTGGTATTCTTTCATCTCTTTCATAGTTTGACAAAGCACCATTTGTTATACCGAATTTTTTTGCAGCATATAACTGAGTCCAACCTTTTTCTTCACGAAGCATTCTTAATCTTTGACCTAACGTTTTTTTATTCATATATGAAACTCCTATCTTTTTATTCTTTAATAAATTATAGCATATTTAAACATACTGATGAAATTATTAAACAATATGAAAAAATTTATTAAAAAACTATTGACTTTAACAAAATGTTTAATTATAATGATAGTAGAAGTTAAACATAGCGTTTAATTATGGAGGTGATTATATTGAAGATAAACGAAAGAATAAAACAAATTAGATTAAAGAAGGGCATTAAACAATCTTATATAGCTAGAAAACTTGGTAAGACAGCTGGTTGGTATTGCAATATAGAAAATGGTCGCAGAGAATTAAAAGCAGAAGACGCAAAAAAAAATAGCAGAAATATTGGGAATAGATGTAAATTTACTTTTTTTTGAGGATGAGTTAAACGTAACGTTTAACAATAACGACCAGAAAACAGAAAGTGCGTAGGAGGAGGTGAGAAGGATGAAGTGTTATAGGTGCAATAGTCAAAACGGCGAAGATGCAAACTTTTGTATATACTGTGGAAACAAGTTAAAACAAATATGTTTATGTTGGATGAAAAATAAGGAGCCATATAACTGTGGATATGAAATTTGTCCAGGTTACAGACTCCCAATCATCGAAAAAAGAAAGTTAGCCCCATAACATTTTCTTAGTTGTTTCAGAAACGATTTCAATAAGAATTTGTTTTAATCCTTCAGAAGTAATAGTAAGAGCTTTGCTAGCAATTTTCTTGAACCTTGCAGCGGCCAATTGAGTTCTAGGAGTTTCGGATATTATGTCAGGTAAAGATTGATTTAATATTTCTTTATCTTGTATGCTAAGGGATTCGTCTTCAGCAATTAATTCTTTAGCAGCTTTAAGTTTTTCTTCAGTCCACGGATATGCTTTGCCACAGTTATAGCAGAAAGCACTTGGAATAAATGGTTTTGTACTTATAACTCCTGGCGAGAAATAGCTTCCTTGGATTTTAGATTTACAATGTGGGCACTCGGTTATTGTAGGTTGACCGCAATCGGGACAAAAGTTTTTTCTGAATTCTGGATATGCGTCGTAATTACCAGTAATTGGATGTCCATTGAGACAAACTTGACCTATATAATAGTAACCCATAAACATTTCACCTCCTCTCCAAGAATATTTTACCATTCATGAGAGGAGAAAAGAAACGGACAAATTTCACTTTTAAAACTTAATTAATACATTATTCCGGAGGTGTTTTAAATGAAAACAAGCACGATTGAAGGCAACATTGTAGAAGAATACAAGATTGGCAACACAACAATAAAGATATGCGATTCTGCATATAAGGATAAGACTCCGGAAGACATAGAAAGGATTCTCAAAAGGATAATGGAGATAGGCATAAGGATTTACGAAAAGGAGATGAAAGAATGAATATGAGCTGGGGGCACAAAAGCTTATCTAATGATGAAAAGGCTGAAATAATTCTTAAAGCTCTTGATGAATACATCGCCGTGGACTGGAATTTCAAAAAAGTTTACTTAAAGGCGATAAAAGAGGGACTAAAGAAAATTGAAATGGAGGAGGAATAAGCAATGATACAGGTAATGTTAAAAGCAATTGATACAACTGGCAAAGAAGAATTAGATAGACAATTAACATCAATAGAAAACTGTATAGAATTTAGATTGCAAAGAATAAGAGAATTACAG
>JASBVU010000013.1 GCA_029960905.1 Thermoanaerobacterium sp. | reverse complement strand
AAGCATTTGGTGTATGCTTGGACATGATAAAAGAGCATAACCTTGACATGAAGTTAATAGATGTTGAGTACACTTTTGACAATAACAAGATAATCTTCTACTTTACTGCTGATGGCAGGATAGATTTCAGAGATTTAGTAAAAGACCTTGCTGCAGTTTTTAAGACGAGAATAGAGCTTAGGCAAATAGGTGTAAGAGATGAGTCAAAGATTGTAGGCGGTCTAGGTCCTTGTGGCAGACCTCTTTGCTGCGTGACTTTCTTAGGGGATTTTGAACCTGTATCGATTAAGATGGCAAAGGATCAGAATCTTTCCCTTAACCCTACTAAAATTTCAGGATTGTGTGGCAGATTGATGTGCTGCTTAAAATATGAGCAGGATACTTACGAAGAAGTGAGATCAGAGCTGCCTTCTGTAGGAAGCCTTATAAAAGTCGATGACAAAGAGATGAGGATAGCGGAAGTTGACGTTGTAAGAAAGAAGCTTAAGGTAAAGATGAAAAATGCTGAAGGCATAGAGATAACGAAAGAATACGATCCAGAAGACGTCATAGTTATAGAAGAAAGCAAAGATGAAAGAAAAGACGATATTTCTGAAATTTATGAAGAGATACTGGGAAGTGATTTTGTAGAATAAAAAAATAGAGGTAAAACCTCTATTTTTTTATTCTACTTTACCCAGTACAAAGCTTAATATTAAAATAATAAACACAGCCGATGTTATGTATACATACATATAGTCTTTTTCTTGAAAAAATGTGATGATAGATACTCCGACGCGAAAAACTGGAGTTAGAATCAGCACCAAAAGCCCTGTCATGATTATGGCGTAAGGCTTTAGAGACATTAACCCTTTAATTATTGCTATTACAGATGTAGGGTATGTGTTTGCAGGATAACCGCTGCTTTTTGTTGCAAAAAATAGAATTAAACCGATGAAAATTATTAGAGCACTTAATAAAACTCCTGCTCTCAATGTTTTGCTTATTATTATCTCCATATTTTCTATTTTCTCATTTTGATTTTTTCTTTCTTCCACGGCTATACCCCCAATCCTTTAAGAAGCATTTCGATGGAAATATAAGCTAAGACAGGTATAAATATTTTCCTTATTGTTGTGCTTTTCATATTTGTCATGATTTTTGTACCCAGTGTTGCACCTATAAGTACTCCAAGTGCGACAGGACCAGCTATCTTGGGATCTATATCGCCTCTTACAAGGTACACTCCAGCACTGGCGGCTGCAGTAACACCGATCATAAAATTGCTGGTGGCAGTTGAGACTTTCATTGGAAGTCTCATAAATAGATCCATTGCCATCACTTTGAAGATGCCGCTTCCTATGCCCAGTAGTCCGGATATTACACCAGCTATGTACATCATGCCAAACCCTTTGTTTACACCGGTGACATTGTACTTTATCTCTTTTTTAAGAACTTTATCGTAGTAAGAACTTTCAAGCTTTAACTTTTTTGCGATAGGCTGGGAGACTACTCCTACAGGCAGTTCTTCATTTCGCTTTTTTAACATTGTAAATGCCGAATATAGAAGAAGAAGGCCAAAGATAATATAAAGGTATTTTGAACTTATCAGCCCAGCAATAAAAGCACCTGTCAAAGCCCCTGTGGTGGTAGCTATCTCTAAAAACATTCCTATCCTTAAATTAGTGATTTTATCTCTTACATACGTTACGGCAGCACCGCTGGATGTGGCAATGACGGATACGATGCTGGCACCAATAGCGTATTTTATGTTTACTCCTAAGAAAAGTGTAAGCATTGGTATTACTATTATGCCGCCGCCTAATCCTAAGAGGGCTCCAAAGACTCCAGCCACAATTGATATGAGAAGTATAATTGATGATGTCAATATCACTTTATCATCTCCTAAATTTCATTATGTTTTATTTCTCTTTCCAACATTATCAGTATTGGAGGAAATGCGTATATGCACATTGTGGAAGCAGCCACGATTCCAGCATCGTTAAAGGCAAGAGCAAAAAGCATTCCTACAATGCTGCCAAAAAAGCCATAGTAGATATATTTATTTTTCTTAAATATGTTTTTTAGTATTCCTGTAGGCTTGTATGACAAGATAAACAAGCTCATTATGGTTATGATTAAAACCCATGACCATATTGTGTATCTTATTAATGTCAATTCCATGTCTAATTTGCGAGCAAATATCTTGTATAGAGCCATTATTCCTTCGTTTTTTACAATCAATGCAGTTTGTGCCATGTGTGTTACAGTGCCCATAAACATTGATGCTATAAACATAAGTGTCAGAAGGACAGACATGCTTATGAACAAAATCAGCAAACTTTTATAGTTGATTTTGATTTCTGACATAAGCAAAAGCGTTACGCCAAATGCCATAAAGCCTGTTATAAATCCACCAATTTTTGCACCGTATTGAGGCAGCACCATTAACATGAATACTACGGCGAAGAATAATACGCCTAATAATTTATTTATTCTAGTATCGTACTTTTGAATGTATGTCATGATTCCCATTATTGTGGACCCTATCAGTACTCCCATGTATTCATTGCCTATTCCGTAAAATCTGGCACCTGCTATGACATCATATCCTAAAATAGAGCCTTTCATTAGATGTGCTCCAGTAAAAATGTCTGCTGTGATTGTCAAAGAAGTTAAAAGACTTATAACTATAAGCATATTAAATTCATCTTTTGCAAAAAGCTTTATGATAAGCAATAAAGCTGTTGTTATCAGTATTAGTGCAATCATGCTTAAATACACTGTCAAAGGTCCAAAGAGGGACAAAATCAAAAGAGATAGAGGAACAATCATCACGCCTAAAACCACAGGTTTTAAGTATTTTAAGTAATTGATCTTTAAGAATAGCATAATCAGGTATAGTATTAAAATTATAATGAGAAAAATTACATAACTTTTTAAGACGATAGGCCGTGCTGTGTAAATAGACACGACTTTGCTGTTTAGATTTTCCAGATAGTTAACTTTGTCTTGAGTTTTTATATTTGTTATGGGGTGACCCAACATTTCTACAGGTGTCTTAATGTTAAAATAGTTTAGTATTGTAGGCGCCAAATCCAAATTAGTAATAATTCCATTTCTTTTTGTAGTGATGGATGTTGTAAGACCGTTGTATCCAGGACCATAGATTATTATTGGCGACAGCAGGTTGTTGGAAGACATATCATTTTTAGAAGGATAAGGTGTTGCCACTATAAGCAAGTCTTTCGCTGGATCTAAATTTTTTAGAAGCTTTCCTATGAAGTCATCGGCATTTTTTAAGGCGTACTTTTCATATTTTGATGCTAATTGGCTGGAAATATCAGAAGAGTAGCTATCGACCCTTGATGTATCACCTGTGTCTATTACAAAGAATCCTCCATTTTTATCGTATTTTTGAAAATAGTCAAGGATTTTATTGTAGTCAGTGCTCATAAAATAGGGGCTATTTTTATCGTACTTCAATACATTTTCGCTGACATCGCCAAATGCTGTTCCTTTTTCATCCATAGCGATTAGTGCCCCATACCTTCTGTATGAAACAGAGTTGTCAGTTATTATATCAGAATTTCCAAAAACATATGTAGGAATGTTGTTATCTTTTAACAATTGCCCTAAAAGGCCCGGTGTAATCTTATAGTCGGCGCTTTTACTGCTTTGTATAAGGTTTGATATACCTATATTTACTATGTTTGCATTTCCATAGTCGTCTCCCGTGTTAAGCTTGTAAATTTCTCCTGCGGTTCCGAAGGAATACTTTTCATTTACATTAAGATTTATTTGGCTTATGCCATGAGCGCTTGCTCTTGTTCCGGTTCCGAATGTCAAATACCCTGATGCATCGACGTAACCATCGGCATTTCTGACATTCATGAGACCAACTGAACCATTGTCGATTAACTTTTGAATGTTTTTAGCGTCATATTTAATATAATCGCTTAAACTTACTCTGTCTATTATCACAAGCACTACTTTCTTATCAGTGCTTGTATCAGCATAACTTCTTTGTGGCAGCATAAAAGTCAATGACATCAATAAGAGCATTAAAGCAATGATAAATTTCTTCAAGTGAAACACACCCTCTATAGTTTTTTATTTATTATACAACATAAATATTAAAAAATTATTAAAAAGAGGGTAAAACCCTCTAATATCTTAGAAGTGGCATGCTCATGCATCTTGGGCCACCTCTTCCTCTTGATAGTTCAGATCCCTCGATTTCGATTACCTCAATGCCTTCTTTTCTCATGATTTTGTTTGACGATTCGTTTCGAGAATAAGTGATGACTTTGCCTGGCGCTATAGCAAGTGTATTTGTGCTGTCATTCCACTGTTCCCGCGCTGACGTTATGGCATTAAAACCGCCTGTCGGTATTATCTCAATATTTCTGAGATTTAATGCGGATTTCAATGCATCTTGGAGATCTTTTTCTTTTTGGATTGCAAAACCTTTATCATCCTTTATTATGCTGAAAACTCGCAGATCTTTTTTTATTCCAGGATAGAAGACGAACCTTTCCTTGTCCACCATGGTGAATACAGTATCAAGGTGCATGTATGATCTGTTGACGGGAATTTGTACGACAAGGATGTGTTCTACAGTTGAATTGCCTTCAAAAAGATTGCGAGCAAGTCTTTCTATTGCTTGTGGTGTAGTTCTTTCGCCGCATCCTACTGCTATTACCTTGTCGCTTAATATAAGCACATCTCCGCCTTCTAAAGAGTGAAAGTAAGTGTTGTCATACCAACATGGAATGTTATTCTTCTTAAAAATATCGTGATTTTTGTATATGTATTTCATTATGAGTGTCTCAGGCTTTCTCGCCGCAGACTTCATGGAGCTTATCATAAATCCTCCATCTATCATTACACCGGGGTCTCTGGTAAAATACATATTTGGGACAGGCTTAATGTAAAAATAGTGTTCTTCGTAGATGAATTCAGCAAGACCTTTTGGGATGACATTGTCAATGTCGCCTTTTTCAAGTCCGCTTATGGCAATTTCCGCAATATCACTGTAGCTTAAATCCATAAGATAATCTTTAAGATAGTTATCTGTTTCAGTATTTGTTATGCCGTTTATCTTCAGAAGGTCCACTATAAATTGTTCTTTTATAGCTTCATCTTTCAATACATCCTGAAGAAGGTCTTTTACGTACAAAACAGTTATACCGTTATCTTTTAATACCTTGGCAAATTCATCATGTTCCTCTTGAATCTTTCTAACCCATGGAATATCATCAAAAAGCAGTTCTGTCAAATTTTGAGGTGTAAGCCTTTCTAATTCCTTTCCGGGTCTGTGCAGTACAACTGCTTTTAAAGTTCCTATTTCTGATGATACATGTGGCACTAATAATGGATGCGTCACCAACACATTCCTCCCTATGCATAAACTCTTTATATAGTATACTTTGCTTATATCCATTTTTCAATACGATTTATATTAATTTATCGATATGGTAAAATTATTTGTAACGAGGTGGTAGTATGCTAAAAGATGGGGAAAGAATCGATGATTTGAACTTAAATGGACTTAAACTCATCCAGCGGGAAGATATGTTTAAATTTGGAATGGATGCTGTGTTGCTTTCTAATTTTGTTTACACAAAAAGGGGAGATAAGATTGTAGACTTAGGATGTGGAACAGGAATCATACCAATTTTGATAGCGGGCAAGTCAAGGGACACGCATATTACAGGTGTTGAAATACAAAGTGAGGTTGCAAAAATTGCTGTAAGAAATGTATGCCTTAATAATTTTGAAGATAGAATAGACATAATAAATGATGATATTCGAAATGTTGTGGATAAGTTAGGAATTGAAAAATACGATATTGTGACATCTAATCCACCCTATATGGTGTATAGAACGGTAGTTGATAAAAACAACGAAAGCGAAAACATATCCAGATACGAGATAAATGGCGGCCTTGACGATTTTATTAAAGTTGCATCGAAGCTTTTAAAATTTGGAGGCAAGTTTTTCTTAGTACACAGAGTGGATAGGCTTGTGGATATTGTTTATAATTTGCGGATTTGCAATTTAGAACCTAAAAAAATAAGGTTTGTCCATCCGTACGTTGGGGAAAAGCCGAATCTAGTGTTGGTGGAAGCAAAAAAAGGCGCCAAAAGTGGTGTTGTAATAATGTCTCCGCTTTACGTGTACAAAGAAAAGGGAGAATATACTGAAGAACTTTTAAGCATTTACGAAAAGACTACAATAGAGGAGGAATAGCATGTCTGGAAGTTTGTATTTGTGTCCAACACCAATAGGAAATTTGGAAGACATAACTTTAAGAGTTTTAAGGGTACTTAAAGAAGTAGACATAATCGCTGCTGAAGACACAAGGCAGACCCTGAAACTTTTAAATCATTACGACATAAAAAAGGCAGTAGTAAGCTACCACGAGCATAACAAAGCTTCAAGCGGTGAAAAACTTTTAATAGATTTAAAAGCAGGAAAAAATGTAGCACTGGTTACTGATGCTGGTACACCGGGAATATCTGATCCTGGCGAGGATCTTGTAAAACTTTGCTTGAAAGAAAAGATAAACGTAATATCGCTCCCTGGTGCTACAGCTATAACAACGGCATTAGTAGGCTCTGGACTTGACACAAAGAAGTTTGTTTTTTTAGGATTTTTGCCAATAAAAAAAAGCGAGAGAGAGAGTACATTGGATGAGGTGCGGAAAGAAAGGAGAACGGCTATCATTTATGAGGCACCTCATAGAATAATAGGCACATTAAATGAATTAAGATCATATATAGGTGACAGAAGAGTTGTAATAGCAAGAGAGCTTACAAAAGTGCACGAAGAATACATAAGAGGAACGGTAGATGAAGTTCTATCAAAATTAGGAGATGATGTAAAAGGAGAAATTGTAGTCCTTATAGAAGGTGGAAAAGATGAAGTTGTGATGGAACCAGAGGAGCTTCTTAGAAGATATATTGAATGTGGTATGGATAAGAAAGAAGCGATTAAATTGACGGCTAAGCAATTAAAGATACCTAAGAGAGAAATTTACAAGCTTGCGTTAAAGGAAGAAATGTAATACGATTTCGCATATCAATATCAATTGATAATGATAATCAATAATTTTAGATATAAAAATATCTTAATATATTGCATAATTTGTAGTTTAAGCATATAATATGTATTATATTAAAAATTATCAATTGATATAAAGGGGTTTTATAATGAATTCATTTAAAAAAATAAAAAATGTTTTGATAATTATACTGTTTGTAAATGTTGCTGTGGCATTAGCTAAGCTTTTGTACGGGCTGTATATAAAAAGCGCCAGTATGGTGGCTGATGGGTTTCATTCATTGTCAGACAGTTCAGGCAATATAGTAGGACTTGTAGGTATATATCTGGCATCAAAACCACAGGATGAAGAGCATCCTTATGGACATAAAAAGTTTGAGACATTTTCATCAATTTTTATATCTGTGATGCTGTTTGTGGTAAGTTATACGATATTAAGAGAAGCTTATGGCAGGTTCTCAAATCCGGTAGTGCCAAAAATCACCTTAGACAGCTTCATAATAATGATTACTACATTATTGCTTAATATATTTGTCTTTACCTATGAGTATAGACAAGGGGTAAATTTAAAAAGTGACATACTTGTATCGGATTCTCTTCACACCAAAAGCGACATTTACGTATCTGTATCTGTTCTCATAACGCTTATTGCCTTAAAGCTTGGAATCACGCCTTATATTGATCCTGTAATGTCTGTTGTCATATCCATCTTTATTATAAAAGCAGGTATTGAAATAATAAAGCACAGCTCTGATATACTGTGCGACAGAATAGTTATAGATTCAGAAAAAATTCGCGACATCGCTTTATCTGTAAAAGGCGTGTTATCATGCCATCAGATAAGAAGCAGAGGCAGAGAAGATGACATAAACATAGACATGCATATAATGGTGGACCCAAATGAAAATATAACAGATGCCCATTATATAGCAAGCCAGTTGGAAGAAAAGTTAAAAAAAGAAATACCCGGTGTTACAGAAGTCATCGTTCATATAGAGCCTTACGATAAAAATGAAATAATGGAGTAAAAAAATAATAGAAGTAAAACTTCTATTATTTTTAATATTATTCGCTTTTTTTAATGTCATCAAGGCATGTCTTGCAGATGTTTTTGCCTTTGTAGTTTACGACATTTTCTGCATTGCCGCAGAAAATACATGCAGGCTCGTACTTTTTAAGCACAATCTGCTCGCCATCCACGTAAATTTCCAAAGCGTCTCTTTCTGCAATATTCAGAGTCCTTCTAAGCTCGATAGGAATGACGACTCTTCCTAATTCATCCACTTTTCTTACAATTCCTGTGGATTTCAACATTTCTCTCCCCTCCTAAAACTACAAAATTCGACAAATTCTTTGCATATCTAATAATACCAAGTTTTGAAAAATAAGTCAATAGTTTAATGGCATTTTTTTTTAAAAATAACATAAATTTTTATGGGATGGAGGAGATGAAGTTGATAAATTATATATGGCTCTTTATGATTACTACAGGTGTAGTAGTTGGCATGATAAATGGTCGGATGGGAGAGGTGTCAAAAGCTATAATTGACTCTTCTGAGTCGGCTGTCACAATATCCATAGGGCTTATAGGCGTAATGTCTCTATGGCTGGGGATAATGCAGATAGCTGAAAAATCTGGACTTATGGATGCATTGGCAAAAGTCTTAAAACCAGCCATAGTAAAATTATTTCCTGAAATACCTAAGGATCATCCCGCTATAGGTGCTATGATAATGAATATATCGGCCAATATGTTAGGGCTAGGCAATGCAGCTACGCCATTTGGAATAAAGGCAATGGAATACCTTCAAGAGTTAAATAAAAAGGATGTTGCGTCTAATTCTATGTGTACATTTCTCGTCATAAATACTGCATCAGTACAGCTTCTTCCTGCTGTAATGATTGGGTTAAGGGCTTCTTTAGGTGCAAAAAACCCAGCAGATTTTGTGGTGGCAGGACTTTTCTCCAGCATTACAGCTCTAACCGTAGGCCTTATAGTCGTAAAATCGCTTGAAAAATCATCGCTTTTTAAGGAGTGATATTTTTGCTTAAATCAATATCTGAGCTTATTATACCAGCCATCATGCTTTTGATTCCTATATATGGATTGATTAAACACGTAAAAGTTTATGAAGTCTTTGTGGACGGTGCAAAGGAAGGCATTAATACAATGATAAAAATATTTCCTGCTTTGCTGGCAATGCTGGTAGCCGTTGGTGTTTTGAGGGCATCGGGTGCCTTAGACATTTTTGCAAATTGGATTTCGCCATTTACTGCGAAAATCGGCATGCCATCAGATGTAGTGCCATTGGCAATCATAAGACCTTTATCTGGAAGTGGCGCATTAGGTATAGCGACAGAATTGATTAAATCCCGGGGGCCTGATTCATTTACAGCTAAACTGGCTTCTGTCATGTACGGTTCTACGGAGACTACGTTTTACGTTTTAGCAGTTTATTTTGGATCTGTTGGAGTTAAAAAGATGAGGCATTCCATAATAGCAGGAATTGCCGCTGATATTGCTGCAATACTATCATCGGTTTTTTACAGCAGACTGTTTTTTTGAAACATCAAATTTGATATACTAAAGACAGTAATTATAAAAACGAGGAGTTTATATGATATGGGGATATTAATAAACAGGATAAAACGCATACTATCTGATGAAGCTGAAAATGTATATGTGGTTGGAGGAACTATAAGAGACAGATTATTAAATGTAGATATAAGCGATTATGATTTTGCTGTATTGGGTGATGCTGCTTCAGTTTCAAAGATTGTATGTGATGAGCTTAAAGGCTCTTATGTTCCTTATGCAGAAGATAGAGGCACATATAGAGTTGTATATGAAAAAATCGTGATGGATTTTACACAAGTTAGAGGTAAGGATATTGAGGAAGATTTGCTTCACAGGGATTTTACTATAAATGCAATGGCAATAAGGCTAAACGATTTTTTTGATATGGATTTGATAATAGATCCTTTAGGCGGATTAAATGACGTAAAAGAAAAAAAGATAAGATGTGTAAGTGAAAATTCATTTGACGATGATCCTTTGAGGATGCTTAGAGCTGTAAGATTTGCATCTAAATACAATTTTTCTATAGATGAGAATTCCAAAAGTCTTATAAAAGAAAAAGCTGGCTTGATTAAGAATATTTCGTCAGAAAGGATCATGAGCGAAATATATTCTGTACTAAAGTCAAAAGAGTCATTTAAATACATACAAATGATGGACGAGCTGGGATTAATAGATGCAATTTTCCCTGAAATAAATGAGATGAAAGAAATAGGCAAGTGCTATTATCAGGTTTTGGACTCGTGGCATCATTCCATAAAGACGATAGAAGAATATGAAACCATCGTAAATGAGCTTAGATTTCCTTCGGACATTGAGAATTTGATCAAAAAATATCTTGATAAAGCTCTTTCTTCGGGAAACAAATTAAAAGATGTGCTGAAACTTGCGGCAATGTTTCACGAAATTGGTAAAAAAGATGCCATTTACATAGATTCTGATAACCGACTTCAGTTTTACAATCACGATGTAAAGGGAGAAAAAATTGTTGCAGATATAGCTAAGAGATTAAAACTGGCAAAAAAAGAAGCATCTCTGATAAAAAAGATGGTTTTGTACCATGCAAACCCTTTTTCACTTTACATAGACGGAACTGGAAACAAAGCGTTGTTTAAGTTTTTTTCAGATCTTGGAGAAGACACTTTAGGGTGTTTGCTTTTGTCATTAGCCGATGTTACCTCAGCTATGAAAGGGCAAGGCCGGTTAAATGAAGCTTCATGTTACAGAAATTTTATAACCAAGCTCTTAAGAAGGTACATGGACTTTGAAAAGACAAAGACTCCTCTTCTTACGCCGCTTGATATAATAGTCAATTTTGATCTTAAAGATTATAAGCTTTTAAATCAAATACTATACGAATTGAGAAAGAATCAATTTTACGGTGAAATAGAAAGTAGAGAAGATGCGGTAAAATTTGTGGAGGAAAGGATGAAGATGGAGAAAATATAGTTGACAATACATTTGCGATAAAGTATATTATTATGTAATGATGTTAATAATATATTAAAAAGGCAATGAAGGGAAGAGTAGAAAGGAATTTCTCTTAAAAGAGAGCCGGGATTAGGTGAAAGCCGGTAGAGAATGAACTTTTGAACATGGACCTTGAGCTTCAAAGCTGAAACTAAGTAGGCTTTGGCGGGATTTCCCGTTACAGAGTAGGAGTGTGACAGCACTTTACGAGGCATACTGCCGTGAGGCGTATGTGAAAAGGGTGGTAGCGCGAATAAACTCGCCCCTTAGTGGGAGGCGGGTTTTTTTACGTCTTAAAAATAAATTCATAAGATGAGGAGGATTTTTATGGCGAAGACTTTTTACATTACAACACCTATATATTATCCGAGTGATAAGCTACACATAGGCCATTCTTATACGACTGTCGCTGCAGATGCGATGGCTCGGTTTAAAAGGCTTACAGGCTATGATGTGATGTTTTTGACGGGAACTGACGAGCATGGTCAGAAGATACAGAGAAAGGCAAAGGAAAAAGGCGTTACGCCGAAACAGTATGTTGATGAGATTGTGGCATGGATAAAAGATTTGTGGAAGACAATGGACATAAGCAATGATAAGTTTATAAGGACAACGGACAAGCAGCATGAAGAGATAGTGCAAAAGATATTTACAAAACTTTATGAAAAGGGCGATATATATAAAAGCGAATATGAAGGATGGTACTGTACTCCTTGCGAGACATTTTGGACAGAGAAACAGCTCGTAGATGGTAACTGTCCAGACTGCGGCAGACCTGTAGAGCTTGTTAAAGAGGAAAGCTATTTCTTTAAGCTTTCAAATTACGCAGATAGGCTTCTTAAATATTACGAAGAGCATCCAGATTTTATACAGCCTGAATCAAGGCTGAATGAGATGGTAAGCTTTATAAAATCTGGCCTTGAGGATTTGTGCGTATCCAGAACATCGTTTGACTGGGGCGTAAAAGTCCCATTCGATCCAAAACACGTTGTATATGTTTGGATTGATGCGCTTTCTAACTATATAACTGCACTTGGGTATTCTACAGATCACGACGAAGATTTCAAAAAGTACTGGCCGGCAGATGTGCACCTTGTTGGGAAGGAAATCGTAAGATTCCATACCATTATATGGCCTGCAATGCTTATGGCTCTGGATTTGCCTCTTCCTAAGAAGGTGTTTGGCCATGGCTGGCTTATATTAGAAGGCGGCAAGATGTCAAAGTCAAAAGGAAATGTGGTTGACCCGAAAGAACTTGTGTCAAAATACGGCGTAGATGCCATAAGGTATTTTCTCTTAAGAGAAGTTCCGTTTGGGGCAGATGGTGTATTCTCAAATGAAGCCTTGATTTCCAGGATAAACTCAGATCTTGCTAATGACTTTGGAAATCTTCTAAGCAGGACTGTAACGATGGTAGAAAAATACTTTGACGGTGTAGTGCCTGAGGCTTTAGATAAAGACGATGTTGACGATGAGCTAATATCTATCGCAAATAATTTGCCAAAAGTTGTTGAAAGCTATATGGATAAGCTGCAGTTTTCGAATGCTCTTGCGGAAATTTGGAAGCTTGTAGGACGAGCAAATAAATACATTGACGAGACGATGCCATGGGTATTAGCAAAAGATGAAAGTAAAAAAGAAAGGCTTAAAACTGTTCTTTACAATCTTGTAGAATCACTGAGGTTTGTTGCGATTTTAATAACGCCATTTATGCCAAATACGCCTATCAAGATATATGAACAGCTTGGAATTGGCGATGATTTAAGAACATGGGATAGCCTTAAATTCGGCTTACTGAAATCAGGTACAAAAGTTAAAAGAGGGGAGAATATTTTCCCAAGGATCGATGTAGAAAAGGAGCTTAAAGAAGCAGAAAAAGAATCTTCT
>JASBVU010000533.1 GCA_029960905.1 Thermoanaerobacterium sp. | reverse complement strand
CATTAAACAAAGCAGTTGTCGATAGTGAGAAAAATGTGGTAGTTGAAGGATATGGGCTTTTGCAACCGAGAATAGGAGTGGATATTTTGTCTTCGTCATCCACCGTATTTTCTTCTGTTTTTGCAGGCAATGGTGGCATTGACCCATACACAACTGCTGTATCTGATGTTTACCAAGATCTATTTGGGGAAGGCATTTTTACTGGAAAAGGCATTTACGATGTAGAAGTATTTAGAACTATACTTAAAGATTTAATACCTGATAATTCTGTCTTAAGCCATGACCTTTTAGAAGGTTCTTTCGTCAGGACAGGACTTGTGACCGACATACTGCTTATCGACGGTTTTCCGTCAAAGTACAATTCATATATGATGAGGATGCACAGGTGGGTTAGAGGTGATTGGCAGCTTTTGCCGTATCTTTCAAGAAAAATTAAGACGAGACAAGGCAACTATGTTGAAAATCCTCTTTCAACCATCTCCAAGTGGAAGATAATAGATAATTTAAGGAGGAGCCTTGTTGCTCCATTTGCTTTGGTTTTGCTACTTGCAAGCAACTTTATGCCTTCTAAAAGCATCATCATGTACGGGGTGGTGATTTTAGCCTTATTTGAACCATTTATAGCGGCGGCAATTGATGCAATGCTGGGCAAAGCGAAAGAAATGAATAGCCGCAGCAGTTCGTTTGCCAACAGCTTAAAAACCACATTTTACGCAAGTTTGTTGCAGTTTGCGTTTTTGCCTTATCAAGGCTATTTAATGGTAGATGCAGTAGTTAGGACTGTTTATAGAGTCTATGTATCAAGGAAAAATCTATTAGAATGGGTTACTGCAGCTGACATGGAAAGGCAGGTTAAAAATGATTTTATCAGTTTCTTAAAAAGAATGTGGGTATCTATTCCTGTTGGTGCCATTTTAATTTTGATGAGTCTGTACTTTAAACTGGATATGTTGCCTTACTCCATTTTAATTTCTCTAATATGGTTTACATCACCGTACATTGCTTATCGAATAAGCAGTCCTATCGTTGAGCATGAATTTGCTATGGAAGAAAATGATGTTAAAGAGTTAAGGAAACTGTCCAGAAAAATTTGGAGGTATTTTGAGGATTTTGTGACAGAAAATGATAATTATCTGCCTCCTGATAATTTTCAGATAGATCCGTATGCAGGTATTGCCAGAAGGACTTCGCCTACTAATATAGGCTTATACTTGGCTTCGACAATATCAGCGAGAGATTTTGGGTATATCACTACTACAGAAATGGTTGATAGAATCGAAAATACGCTTAGCACTATTGAAAAGATGGAGAAGTGGCATGGTCATCTTTACAACTGGTATAAGACAGACGATTTAGAGCCATTAAAGCCGTACTATATCTCTACGGTAGATAGCGGAAATCTTGTTGGATACATGATAGCACTTAAAGAAGGGCTTAAAAAAGTACCGGATATGCCATTGATTGAAAAATTGTCATCAGGTTTGTCAGATTTAATTGAGATTGCAAATGATGAATTAAAAAGTAAAAAGATAAAATACGAGATGATTGAAGGAGATTACACCATTAAAGACTGGCGTAAAAGCTTAAACGAACTTAGAGATAATCTAAGCAATATCAAATTTAATGATGATGATGGATGGCATATGAAAATTGTTGAAACCATTGATTCGTTTATCAAAGAATTGGATGAGCTGGTGCCAATTTATGAGGATGATGAATACGGACAATTGTTTGAGTCAAACAAAGATGTTACGCTAAATAATTTAAGAGTGATATATGAAAAAATCTTAGAAAGATCATCATCTAATGAGGAAAAATTTG
>JASBVU010000532.1 GCA_029960905.1 Thermoanaerobacterium sp. | reverse complement strand
TTGTTAAATGAATACTTAATCTTTCATCCGCTTTTCCAAGGACAATATCTCTTGTAGAAATAGGTGTTCCTGTCCTTGCATCTTTTCCAAAATCTACAATCTGCTTCTTTATAATTATATCAGCGGCAGTATCACCCAGTACCAACAACTCAACATCATATAAACCATCTTCAGGAGCAATTACAGTAAAGCTAAAATCGCCTCGCCCTTTTACATATCCTCCTCCTGTAAATCCACATTCCTTATTGTCAAATACGTAGTTTTCATTTTCTCTGATGATTTCTTCCGGTTGTATTACTATATCTGGAACAATCACCTCACCACCATATTCGGTGTTGTAAACCAACTCAATTTTATCAATACTGGCAGCTACTCTTATATTAGGATGCTTATTCGACTGATTTTCGCCATGATGCATTAACTTCAACCTGTTTTCACCAGCTCTCAAATCAACATACGTTCTCGCATAATTTATATATCCCTGTTTTACAGTGGAATCGTATACAAGTGTCTCTCGAGGTTCCCCATTTACAAACAGCTGATGCTTTACCAATTGACCAACAGCCCTGTTCTGACCATTAGGATCAATCTCTAATGTTATAGGATTAACGTACGGAGCGGGTACCGAGTAAAAGACCTTAAGTTCGTACTTTCCATCTTTAGGTACACTAACGATAAATTCCACTCCATCTGTAGTATCCCATATTCCCTCTACATCAGCTCTGCCCGATCGAGCTAAATCTTCCCGCTTTGAATAAGTCCGTTTCCATGCATTACCTATAATTACAGCATCCTCCGCTTCATAAGTAGCCGTCCAAATGCGGTTATACGTTTCTATTGAAGAAACTTTCTCACTCGTTGCCGGATAAATAACGGCATAATAGACATCCATCTCATTGCAATTAGAAACCTGGATTTTTAAACTGCCATCATTAAGAGGCAAATTGCCTTCAAAATATACATAAGGAGTAATACATGGCCCGTGATGGCCTGAATACGAAACTTTATATAGTTTTACGTAGACACTTCTTGCATTCTTAAATGCACCAGTATCTGCCAGTTTGTTTACATAGGCCCTCTGAATCCCATCCTGACCCCCAAATATTATATAAGCCGTCCTGTTTTGCTCATCGATGGAACCAATACCGTATATTCCACCTCTTTGAGCATTCCTAGTGGTTACTGCCATTCGTTCGCCTGTCAGGTCTTTATACCACTTATAAAGCCACCACGCACTGTTCGGTACATTGTTATCTGCTGCCAGTTCATTTAAAGTATTGGCTAACCCCCAGTACGCCAAACACGCATAAATACCGGCTTCTTCAAACATGGCAAGCCACCGCAGCAATGCCCCTCCGACACCTATATCTTCAAACAACGCATACTCATTCACAACAACTATAGGCTCATCAAGTCCTTGTGAAGTATAGTACTTTTGGATTAATTGCTGAACCTCATTCCAGTGTGAACGAAATGAAATAAGGGAATTCCCTACATCAGCGCTGTCAAATAATTCATGCCAAGCAATTACATCCGGTAGACAGTTATTTTCATAAGCATATTTTAAAAAATCCCTTACCCATTTCGATGAAAAATTAGCCGGTGGAGGAGATGCTATCTTGATATCCGGATGCACCTCTTCCTTTATCTTCCTATATAATTCCTTCCACGCCTTCTTGAACTCTCCAGGCTTATCCTTAAACCAAATCGTGTCGGGTTCATTGAACGGCACAAAATTATATCTTTTTAATGCAGGGTCTCCTGTAATATCCTGCATCTTTTTTAGCACATCTATTATCCTGTGGTAATAATCAGCAAGAGTC
>JASBVU010000531.1 GCA_029960905.1 Thermoanaerobacterium sp. | reverse complement strand
CCAGCTAAAATAGTAGGGATAGCTGACAGAGTTGGCAGCATTGAAAAGGGGAAAGACGCTGATATAGCTGTATTTGATGGAAGTCCAATAGAGATAAAGACGAAGACAAAATTTGTGTTCATAAATGGCCAATTGGTATTTCAAGCATAAATACAATTTGTGATAGGAGGAAAGCTAATGGGATTTAATTTAAAAGGCAGGAGTTTATTATCTTTAAAAGATTATACACCACAGGAGATAAGGTATCTTCTCGATATTTCAAAGCAGGTTAAAGCAGAAAGAAAGGCAGGAATAGTTCATCAGAGGTTTTTAGGCAAGACTATTGCGCTGATATTTGAAAAGCGTTCAACAAGGACGAGATGTGCATTTGAGACAGCATTTGGCGAAGAGGGAGGACACCCTGTCTTCTTGTCGACAGATGATATTCAGCTTGGCGCAAAAGAATCTATAGAAGACACTGCAAGGGTTCTCGGCAGGATGTTTGATGCCATAGAATTTAGAGGATACAGTCAAAGCACTGTTGAAGCACTTGTAAAGTATTCAGGTGTTCCTGTATACAATGGATTGACTGACGAATATCACCCTACACAAGTTTTGGCTGATTTAATGACAATAGAAGAGGAGTTTGGGCACTTAAAAGGCACAAAATTGGTGTTTGTTGGCGATGGAAGGAACAACATGGCAAACACGCTGGCTATTGGCTGTGCAAAAATGGGTATGGACTACGTGATTAATTCTCCAAAAGAACTTTGGCCTCAAGAAGAATACATAAATGAGATTAAAGAAATGGCTTCTGAAAATGGTGGGACATTTACTTTGACAGATGTACCTGGTGAAGGCTTAGAAGGTGCACATGCTATTTACACTGATGTATGGGCGTCTATGGGTGAAGAGTCAAAGCAAAAAGAGAGAGAATTGTTGTTAAGACCATTCCAAGTGAATGATGAGCTTATGAAAAAGACAAAGAGATCTGACACGATATTTTTGCACTGCTTGCCTGCTGTAAAAGGTCAGGAAGTCACATACGAAGTAATCGAAGGAAAGCAGTCGAGAGTTTGGGACGAGGCTGAAAATAGGAAGCATACTATTAAAGCTGTCATGATAGCGACGATTCTTTAGAAAAAAGCCAAGGTAATTTACCTTGGCTTTTATCACATACTATTCAAATTATGAATAAAATGATATAATGTAGAATGTCATTATTTGCGTAAGTAGGAGGATACGATGAAAGGGAAAGTAGTAATTGCGCTTGGGGGAAATGCACTGCAAGATAAGGATATGGTGCCAACAGCCGAATCACAATTAAATGCAGTGAGAAAGACAGCATCGTACATTGCAGATATAATAAAGGAAGGATATTCTGTCATTGTGACCCATGGAAATGGACCACAGGTAGGAAATATTGTTATACAAAACGAAACTGCGTCTAACATAATACCAGCTATGCCTTTTGATGTATGTGGTGCTGAAAGTCAAGGCATGATAGGCTATATGATTCAGCAGTGTTTAGGCGAGGTTTTTAAAGAGAAGAATATACAAAAGGATGTTGCAACAATCGTTACACAGGTTGTTGTAGATAAAGAGGATGCTGAATTTTTACATCCTACAAAGCCTATAGGACCTTTTTACTCTAAGGAAGAGGCAGAACTATTAGAAAAGGAAAAAGGGTATCAGATGGTAGAGGACAGTGGAAGAGGATACAGGAGAGTTGTGGCATCGCCTGAACCTAAAGAGATAGTAGAATTAAACACCATAAAGCTTTTGGAGAGAAACGGTGTTGTTGTCATAACGGCAGGTGGTGGATGAATACCTGTAATAAGAGAAAATG
>JASBVU010000530.1 GCA_029960905.1 Thermoanaerobacterium sp. | reverse complement strand
GAGAAAATCCAATATAACACCACCTTGAAAATGAACATCTTATCTACATATTTAAGTATATTATAAAATAGTCTTTTTATAAAATAAAAAATTTCCTTTTAGAATTAAAAATGCGAAAAAATCTGCTTAAATCCGCTTCCTTGTATAAAAAACAAAAAAATGATACAATAAAACTATTGGAATTTAGTACGGAGGTATGTATATGGCAAATGATGAAACATATGGTGCAAGTCAAATTCAAATATTAGAAGGTCTTGAGGCTGTAAGAAAGCGTCCTGGCATGTACATAGGCAGCACAAGCAGCAGGGGACTTCACCATCTTGTGTATGAGATAGTAGACAATAGCATTGATGAGGCATTGGCAGGATACTGCAAAAATATAGATGTCATTATTCACAAAGATAATTCTGTATCTGTAATAGATGATGGTAGAGGAATACCGACAGACATACATCCCCAAACAGGTAAATCGGGTGTTGAAGTTGCGCTAACTGTGCTGCATGCAGGCGGTAAATTTAACAATGATGTGTACAAAGTTTCTGGTGGTCTTCACGGTGTGGGACTTTCAGTAGTAAATGCTTTGTCAAAAAAGCTTGAGGTTGTTGTCAAGCAAAATGGAAAAGTGTATCAGCAGAAATATGAAAGAGGAGTTCCAAAGACAGATCTTACAGTAGTCGGTGAAACAGATGAAACCGGTACGACAATAACATTTTCGCCAGACGGTGAAATCTTTGAGACGCTGGAATACGATTATGATGTGCTTTCACAAAGATTGAGAGAATTATCGTTTTTAAATAAAGGCGTCAGAATAAGGCTTGTTGATGAGAGAGATGGAAAAGAAGATGTTTTTCACTATGAAGGCGGCATAGTTGAATTTGTAAAGTATTTAAACAGAAATAAAGAAGTGTTGCATCCAGAGCCTATTTACATGGAAAGCAAAAGCGATACGTACGAAGTGGAAGTGGCGATGCAATACAATGACAGCTATACGGAAAACATATTTAGCTTTGCAAATAATATCGATACAAGAGAAGGTGGCACTCATTTAATAGGTTTTAAGACAGCGCTTACGAAAGTCATCAATGACTACGCAAGAAAGTTTAATATCATAAAAGAAAATGATAAGAATTTGCAAGGTGAAGATGTAAGAGAAGGACTTACGGCGATTATAAGTGTGAAACTCATGAATCCGCAGTTTGAAGGTCAGACAAAGACAAAATTAGGTAATTCTGAGATGCGCTCAATCGTTGATTCTGTTGTGACGGAAAAACTTACGGCTTTCATGGAGGAAAACCCTTCACTGTCAAAAGTCATTCTTGAAAAGGCTACATCTGCCGCAAGAGCAAGAGAAGCAGCCAGAAAAGCCAGAGAGCTTACAAGAAGGAAGTCAGCGCTGGAATCTACTTCACTTCCAGGTAAATTAGCAGATTGTTCAGAAAAGGATGCATCTAAATGCGAACTTTATCTTGTTGAGGGTGATTCTGCAGGCGGTTCTGCAAAAATGGGAAGAGACAGCAAGTATCAAGCTATACTTCCACTTAGAGGTAAGATTTTGAATGTAGAAAAGGCAAGACTTGATAGAATTTTATCAAGCGATGAGATAAAAGCGATGATAACAGCATTAGGCACTGGAATAGGAAGTGATTTTGACATCTCAAAGCTTAGATACCATAAAGTCGTCATAATGACAGATGCCGATGTTGACGGAAGCCACATAAGGACATTGCTTCTTACATTTTTCTACAGGTTTATGAGACCGTTAATAGAAAATGGAAATATATATATTGCACAGCCTCCACTTTACAAGATAGAGAAAAACAAAAAAGTG
>JASBVU010000529.1 GCA_029960905.1 Thermoanaerobacterium sp. | reverse complement strand
ATATCCCCCTTTCTCAATAAACTTCTTTACTAATTTAACCAAAAGCGCAAACTAATTACAGTTTGCGCTTTTAAATCTTCTAAATGATTAATTTGATGCTCTATCCATTTCATAACCATATGTAACCATCAAGTAGTTTTGAACACTTTGTTTCTCAAAAATGGTAGTTCTATGCTTCATTGAATCGATGCGTCTTTTCAATTTAACCGGTTGGTTTTCTTACTAATGAATTCGCCTTTTCTTCTTTTATTAACCAAATGTTCAATAACACTCCGATGAATGCCATAATCCCAAAAAACAAATAGACAGTATAAATATTATATTCTTCATAAAGAAAGCCGCCTAAAAATGTACTGAACCAATTTCCAAGCCCGTTGCCGATGGCAGAATATAAAGTGACAGCAGTAGCCGTAATATGTACAGGGGTAATGTTTCTAATATATTGAAGACCTGCAGGAATAAACAAACCAATGGAAAATCCTTGAATGACGGTTGTGATATAAACAATTGTTAAACTTGGCTGCATAAAATACAATATCCATCTTACTAAAGATCCTGCACCTGCGATCAACGCAACTTCTAATATCCCTATTTTTTGGATCCAGCTTCCTGCAGCTCTCATGAAAGGAATTTCTGATAAAACTGCAATTAAAAAGGCGGTCCCAATACCAGTATAAGTACCGCCGCTGTCTTCTACAAATAATCCGAAGTATGTATTATTTGCCAGGTTAGGACCGAAAATCAAAAATGTAATAATTAAGAAAACAATATATTTTTTGTAAGTCAGGATTTCTTTTATTCCGGAAAAAAGATTTTTATTCCGCATTCCTTTTTCTTTCGGAATTTGTGTTCCTAAAAGAGAAGCCACAACTAACGAAATAAAGAAAGAATAGAAGATGACATCCGGATTATGTTCGGATAATCGCCCCATAATAAATACAGCAAAGCCAAAACCGAGGGAACCGAACAATCGGATATTGCCGTAATTGACTTTTACCTTACTTGTATATTTCAGTGAAATACTGTCTGAAACCGGGATAATCGCACTTTGGAATACCGCCACGAAAACAGCAATGAGTATTAAAACATAATACTCTTCACTAAAGAGATACCCCAATCCAAATATCCCTGCAAGCATTGTCGTTAATGTTAAAACTTTGATAGGAGAATTAGTCGAATCTGAAACCATTCCCCATATAGGCTGGAAAAAAATCATAATGATAGGTCCTACCGACATGATGGTTCCAATTTGATAACCATTTAAGCCGACAGTTTCACTAAGATAAACACTTAATAATGGATAAAGGCTTCCGACGCCAAAAAAAGTTAACAAATAAAATCCCTGCAGGGTTAAAATATTTCTTCGCACATGGTTATTCACTTATGTACCCCCAATGATGCTTCTATAGTAAAGCCAATTTCATACAAATTTTATTTTATCATGTTTCAATCAAGTTTGTAGTATTTTTTCAAAATCGTTTCCTCTTCGTTCTCAGATTTGCTCAAAGTGACTCCTGCTTTTCAAAATTGTTCGAGAACCATTTACTTGGTGAAAAAACGAAACCCCTTAGAAAGGGGCTTGGAAAGTTCTTATTTATCCTCCGATGTAAGACATCTCAATCTTTTTACGGTCGGATTTATTAGTATGAAACAAACGCTCTTCAGAGTAGCGATCTCCACGGCGAGTCCAAATATCGCGGATCACTTCTTCAATTTCCCCATTATCAGCACCTGAACGTAAAAGTGCACGCAGGTCTGTACCTTTTGTTGCAAACAGACAAGTGAACAGATGGCCATCTGCCGACAAACGGGCGCGTATACAAGTAGAA
>JASBVU010000528.1 GCA_029960905.1 Thermoanaerobacterium sp. | reverse complement strand
GATAAATTAAATAATATGACAATGGAAAGAACGCCTCAAAATTGCATTAGGAATGGATATTTAAGTGATATAAATGTATTGTCTGACTTTCTGAATGAAACATTAAAAAAGAAATTTACAAAGGAAAAGAAGTTGTTTTTTTGCGTCTCAAGCACAGATATAATAATTAGAGAAATAATAATGCCATTTATGAAAGATGATGAATTGAAAAATGCCTTAAAATATGAAATTGATCAGTACATACCTAATTCAGATGATTATATTGTTGACTATAAGCAAATTGAGTATGATGAAGATAGCAAAAAAATAAAAACAATTATTGTGGCAGCACCGAAAGAAATGATTTTTGGATATTTGAAATTAGCCAAGACATTAAAATTGCGCTTGGAAGTCATAGATATATATAGCAACTGTATTTATAAGTCGGTAAAAAAATTATGTAAACCAACAGGAAGTATGTCGGTAATTAATATTGGTGCAGAGTATACAGACATTACATTAGTAAATGATGGGAAATATGCATTTAGCAGGATAGTAAAATTCGGAGGAAATGATATAAATGAGATAATTGCCAATATGTATAATACCGATTTTAAAACTGCTGAAGAATATAAAAGGGAAAAACCTTTTTTTATAGATGATGAAGATTATTTTAGCCTTAGGGAGAACACAGAAAAATACGTAAACAGCAAATTAAGTGAAATATCAAGGGTGTTTGATTTTTTTGAATCATCATATCATAGAAGCATAAACGAAATTTTTTTAATTGGTGGAACTTCAAGACTTACGGGTCTCAAGAGATATATAGAAGATTATTTTAAGATACCTGTTTTAAGTAATGATGACGATTTATATACATATTTTATGCCTGTATTTGGTTCATTTATTAGGGGGGAGTAATTTGAAAGATATTAATCTTATACCAGATGAGATAAAATCACTTAATGAAAAAAGAAAGAAAGATACGATCACTGTAATAAGCTTTTTGCTTGCTACTTTTGTGCTTATTTTTATTTTGCTTTTGCCGAACATGTATATTAAAAACTTAGAAAGGCAAAAGTCTACTTTAAGCAGCCAATTAATCAATTTAAAAGTAAAGAAAGACATGTATTCAACTATTCAGAGTAAAATAAATTATTATTCGGAAAAAGAAAAAATAATAAAAGATTTATCTAATAAAAAGTTGAATATGACAGAAATTTTCAATGACATTTCGTCTAATATTCCTGACAATGTTTCAATAACGGATATAAAATTTAATGGAAATGTATTAGAGATAACAGGTAATTCTTATATGAACAAATATTTGTCGGATTTCATGTTGAATCTGAGAAAGTTAAATTATGTAGATGATGTTGATCTACTTGACACGAAAAAATCTGATAATGGTTTAATTCAATATACTTTGCAAATTAAGCTTAAGGTGGTATAATTATATGAAACTGACAACAAGAGAAAAAATGCTAATAGGTGTATTATTTATTGTTGCCTTCTTTGGTTTATATTATCAGTTTGTTTTAACAAAACAATTAGCGATAATAGATAAATTAAGGCATGATGTGATTATTTTACAGGCAGAGGTAGATGATTACAATACATTAAGCATAGATAAAATGAAAAACCGATTATCAGAAATTAATAGACAAATTGAAATATGCAATGAAGAAATTCCTGATTATGAAAATATTGAGGGATTTATAGTTTTGCTTGATGATGCTATCACAAAGACTGGTGTGAATTTTGAAGAGTTGAATTTTAATTTAAGTGATAACCAAGAACAGAGCACTAACAATCAAACAAGTAATAACAAAACCAGCAAAACAAAATATGTAGAAAT
>JASBVU010000527.1 GCA_029960905.1 Thermoanaerobacterium sp. | reverse complement strand
TTGATAAACTTCTGGATATTTCAGACATAAAATGTGCTATTTTGCTGGATTTAAGTGGGAGCATGGCAAGAAAATTAAAAAAAGCAGTGAATGGAATAAGCGATCTTTTAAGCACCATGAAAGGTAGAAAAGGCAAAAGCCAATTTTGCTTAATAGGATTTCCAGATGGCGATGATGCTTATGCCAAGGTTATATGTCCTTTTACATCCAGAATAACCGATATAGAAGCTCACCTAAAAAGCTTAAAGGTAGGTGGCAATACTCCCACTTATTATGCGATAAAGAAGGCTACATCGCTTTTTGAGACAGAAGTTGAGTCTATAAGAGGTATTGGTAATGCTTAAGGATGGCTATGTTTTGACAGGCATACACAATGGCCGAAAATACGTAATCGACGAGAAAATTGGACATGGCGGTGTAGCCGACGTATACCTTGTACACGACGAGGAAAATTTAAAATATGCGCTAAAGATAAGCGAAGACTTAATAAGCATTACAAGAGAATATAAAGTGCTGACATCATTGAAAAATTGCGATTTTGCTCCATGTGTATTTGATTTAGATGATTCATTATTGTATAATAAAATGTATCATTATATCGTTTTGGAGTACATTGATGGTTATAACCTTGATAAATTAATCAAGTCGGGCATTGATTTAGACCGTGCTTCATACTTATTTATTGAGATTTTATATATTCTTCTCAGATTGAAGCGATTAGGCATTTTTTACACGGATTTAAAACCGTCTAATGTCATGATAGATGAGAGAAAGAAGCGTGTGGTGCTTATAGACTACTGTTCAACATCTGCCGGAGGCGAAATTGTAAGAGAATTTACGCCTGAATTTGACAGAGCCAGTTGGAAAGTCGGTTTGAGGAAAGCTGATACGGGGTATCTGTCGTTTGAGGCGGTAATGCTTTTTGTGTGTCTTGTGATGGGCAAGACATTTAGCCACGATTTGCATACGATAGGAGAAGTGCTAAGGCATTCAAAGGGCAGGCTTGGTAAATTTTACATTGCGATAATGAAAGCACTCAATGGCACGTACGACATAAATAAATTGTATATTAATTTTAAAAACGGATGCTTTAGCGAAAAAGCATCAATGTATTTAAATTACATGCTTTTCGCAATGGGTATGATATTTGTTGTACTTATGATTTTGGCAGTGTAGGGGATATATATGATAGATAGTTTTGAAAAAACGATAAAAGAATACAAGATGATTGAAAAAGGCGATAAAATTGTAATAGGAGTATCTGGAGGCCCTGATTCTATTTGCCTTTTGAATTTGCTTTTAGAGATGAAAGAAAAGTATGAGCTTAAGCTTTACGTGGTTCATGTGAATCACATGCTAAGGGGAGCCGATGCAGACAGTGATGCGTTGTTTGTGAAAAATGTCTGCAAAGGGATTAATATCCCATTTTTTTTATTTAAAGAAGACGTCAGAAAATACGCTGAAGAAAAGGGATTGTCAGAGGAGGCTGCTGGAAGGGAAATAAGGTATAATGCTTTTAGTGAAGTGCTTAAAAAAGTTGGTGGAGACAAGATCGCAATTGCACACAACAAAAACGACGTAGCAGAAACGATTCTCTTAAACATCTTAAGAGGTGCTGGTACAGCAGGGCTTGTAGGTATAAAACCTGTAAATGGCTACATTATAAGGCCACTTATAAGGACGACGAGAGATGAAATACTTGACTATTTGACATCAAAAGATCTTGGATATGTAATAGATGCTACAAATAAAGAAGATGTGTATAGAAGAAACCGAATAAGGCTAAAATTGATACCATTTATTGAAGAAAATTTTGACATAGACATAGTTGAGAATTTGA
>JASBVU010000526.1 GCA_029960905.1 Thermoanaerobacterium sp. | reverse complement strand
CTTCTTTTGCTTGTTCTTCATATTGGCTGACATCAAGTAAAGCTATTTTGTCTCCTTTTTTAACTTGTTCACCTGTACTAACATATAAATTTAAGATACGTCCAGAAATTTCTGATTGAACGTTTACCGTCGTTGATTCAATTGTTCCAGAGTATACATTTTCATCTGTATTTTTATTTGAACATCCTGAAACGATGAATATTGATATGGCTAATAATGTTATAAACGCCATTAAACGCTTCATAGACTACTGCTCCTTTCTCGATTTTATGCCATTTATAAAGATCTCAACTATCATCCTTATTTCATTGTCAACGTCTTTTGATTTTTTGTCATCCGGGAGAAATTGCTGCTCAGCTATAAGCATCATTATAGAACCAAAAAGTGAGCGGACAACGGTACGTGGAGGCAAATCTCTAAATATTCCCTTTTCAACACCCTGTTGATAAAATTCTTCTCCTATTTCCAGGGTTTTTATTGCAATGTGTTCAACTAGTTTTTCGCGTATTTTTTCTTTTGTCAATGCCTCTGTGCCTACTACTTTGATTATTGAAAAATTTTTCGTGATCATTCCATACCTGTCTTTTAAAAGGTCAAAAAGAATTTCTTCTTCTGGCTTTTCAGTGTGGAGTATCTTGTTTAAAGGTATTACAACGAATTTTTCAGAAAAAAACTGGATTGCTTTTGTGACTATCGACATAAGTATATCTTTTTTTGTCTTGAAGTACCTAAATATAGTTCCTTCTGCGATGCCTGCATTTTTGGCTATCTCACTTGTCTTTGTACTGTCAAATCCCTTTTCGCTAAAAAGTTCAATTGATGCGTTTATGATTTTTTCTTCCGTTGTAATATCATCTTTTTTCATTTATACACCTCCAAAGTGAGTGCTCACTCATTTTTTAATTCTATTATATTCTACGGTGAAAAGATTGTCAATATGATAAAAAAATAGATTGTACCCGACAAAGTGTATGTGGCTATAAAAGCAAACCAGAGTAATGCGTATGATAATCATTTTTTATGAAATACTAATTTTAGCAAAATTCAATATTGTTTTATTTGAAAGAGGAGGGTTAAATATTTATGACTGTCGAAATGAAATCTATGGATGGAAATACTGCCGCAGCGTACGCATCATACGCTTTTACAGAGGTTGCCGCCATATATCCGATCACTCCATCATCACCAATGGCAGAAAGTGTAGATGAATGGGCTGCACATGGTAAAAAAAATATCTTTGGCGATACTGTTAAAGTGGTAGAGATGCAATCAGAAGCAGGTGCTGCAGGTGCAGTACATGGATCTTTGCAAGGTGGTGCTTTGACGACTACATACACAGCATCACAGGGACTTCTTCTTATGATACCCAATATGTATAAAATTGCAGGTGAGCTTTTGCCTGGCGTTTTTCACGTAAGTGCTCGTGCAGTTGCCGCACACGCTCTATCAATTTTTGGAGACCATCAAGATGTGATGGCATGCAGGCAGACAGGTTTTGCTCTTCTTGCATCAAACAGTGTTCAAGAAGTCATGGATTTGGGATGCATTGCACATCTTAGCGCAATCAAGTCGAGAGTGCCATTTTTACACTTTTTTGACGGTTTTAGAACATCCCATGAGATAAAAAAGATTGAAGTTATTGATTACGAGGATCTAAAGAAGCTTGTAGATTACAATGCCATAAATGAATTCAGAAATAGAGCGCTAAATTCTGAACACCCGGTAGTCAGAGGAACTGCTCAGAATCCTGATATATACTTTCAAGGAAGAGAAGCTTCAAATAAGTTTTATGAAAATGTACCAGATGTAGTTGCGGAATACATGGAAAAAATAAAGTCTT
>JASBVU010000525.1 GCA_029960905.1 Thermoanaerobacterium sp. | reverse complement strand
ATATTGCTTTTAAAAATAATAGCATAATATAGTGTTAAAAAATATGGCACTTCTTTGCATGGTAAGATTTAAAAAAAGTACAGGCGTAATACCGAGATATGACTTGAAAAATAGAGAACAGAATAAAATAATTTTTTGTAGCAGGTGAGGGCTTCTTTTGTTGAAATATAAGGAAATTTGTATTATAATTAGAGAAACACGAATTTATAATTATCTCTTAATAAGGAGTAAGGTGCATGAATAGCAAAGATATTGCAAGGATTGCAGGTGTTTCACGTAGTACAGTTTCAAGAGTAATAAATAATTATCCGAATGTTCCGCCTGAGACTAAAGAAAGGGTCTTAAAAGTTATCAGGGAATATAATTATGTTCCTCACGCTTCAGCAAGGATGCTTAGAGGAAAAAGTTCAAAAACTATTGGATTGGTGATAGTTGATTTAAAGAAAAATAGTGATATTCATAAGGTGTATGATAATGTTTATTTTGGGCCTTTTACGACGGCGGTTATTGATTTTGCGAATCAATTAGGCTATAACGTGCTTGTGATAACTGTTTACAAAACAAGAGATTATAAGAAAGTAAGAGAAGTCTTTTATAACAGGACTATAAACGGTGCGATTTTTATTGGAGTAAAAAATGATGATCCAGATATAAAAAATTTAATTGAGGCTGGATTGAAGACTGCTGTAATCGACCAGGAAATTAGGGAAGATGAAGATGACGCTTTTAACAAAAGCATTATAGTGAACATGGATAATGTAAATGGTGCGTATGAAGCGACAAAATATCTAATCAATTTAGGGCATACGGAAATTGCTCATATAACAGGCGATATGGAAAAACTTTCTGGATTTGCAAGATTAGAAGGATATAAAAAAGCATTGAAAGAAGCGGGTATTCCTTTTAAAAGCAGCTTAGTTGTAAAAGGCGATTTTGTTGAAGAAAGTGGTTATAAAGCTGCATATAAATTATTTAAAAAGGCAAAGCCCACAGCGATTTTTGCTTCAAACGACCAGATGGCTATAGGAGCTATGCAGGCTTTAGAAGAGATGGGATATAAAGTACCTGAAGATGTTTCTATAATCGGATTTGATGATATTACAATATCTCGTTATTTAAAACCTGCTTTGACGACCATGAGTGCATCTTTATTGCAAATGGCGGAATTGGCGGTAGAAAATTTGATTAAGTCTATTGAAGAAGAAATAGCTATTACAGCTAAATTTGTTGCTCCTGTAAAACTTGTAGAAAGAGAATCCTGTAAAAGAATTGAAATGCAAAGAGAAAAAATAAATGATAAATATGCACTAACTATTAAATAAAGGCGTTACGCCTTTATTTATGAATATTTGTAAACACGTGTTAAGTAACAATAAGGAAAATGACTATATCAATTTGGCGAATGAAAAAGGGATTTATGATGCAATAAATTACTTAATTCAAAATGGGCATAAAAAAATAGGATTTATTGGTAATAACGAATGGTCATATAGTTTTAAAAAATGATACTGATTTTCCAACCGCTTGTATATGTGCCAATGATAAAATTGCATTGGCATTTATGAGGTCTTTGTCTGAATTAAATATAAAAGTTCCTGAAGACGTTTCTGTGATTGGTTTTGATAATATTGAGATGGGAGCGATTTCTTATCCTCCTTTAACTACTATAAATGTTCCTAAACAACAATTAGGCGTAAAAGCTATTCAACAACTTGTATATCGAATAAATAATCCAGAGAAAATATATGAGGATATTAGATTAAACACGAATCTAATTGTTCGTGGTTCGGTAAAAAAATTACGTAAAAAATTTTTAAAGTGAATAATAACGTGTTCATTAAAAACTTTATTTCTT
>JASBVU010000524.1 GCA_029960905.1 Thermoanaerobacterium sp. | reverse complement strand
CTATTTTTTTAGATAGTGTGCTTAAATATTCTTGGACTTCTTTTATATAAAATGTAAAGTAATTATCTTTATCATAAGATATGCTATCTTTAACTCTATTAAAAGGAAGTTCTAATCCATTATTATCTAAAAACGTGAATTTTTCTACTGACTCTTCTACTTTTTTTATAAATTCATACGATGAAGGCTTTTCAGCTAATTTAAATGGCTTGCAGAAACTATTACCACCGTCTGATGACACAGCGCTGTAAAAAGTGTCTTGCTGAATCCATGTACACCATATAGTGGTGTCTATTATGTTAAAGCAAGGCCACAAAATTGCATCTGAGAATGATACGGTAATTTTCTTGTCCCACGATCCTTTTGGCCATCCACCATCGACTTTTTTTCTATACTTTAGCTCTTTTATTATGTTTTCCTCAACCCAGCATATATGAATGTTTCGTTTGTCATCGATGGATATGTTCGGATATTCAAGTGAGATGGCTTCAGAAATTGTAGTCTTTAAAGTCCACGTATCATTTAAATACGTTGTATAGTATATTTTTTGAGTGTTTTCGGTTGTGACATAAACTAAGTGCATAATTCCGAATTTATCAGATGCTACGCTGTAGAAAGGTTTAATTTGGCTGTTGTAAATGACAGCTACATCATTAACTTTGAAAGTCTTATTGAGTACAAAATGCTTTAGAATCAGATTCTTAGGATTTGATAGATTATGCTCTATGAAAAATAGATGTAATGTTCCACCAAATATTATTAATCTGAAGTTATCTGCAAAAAATGATTTGTCATTATAATGGTACAAAATCTTTTTGATTATTTTGTTATCATCATTTAAATGTGCTAAAACTATGTTTTGCTCTTTGCTAAAATATGTGATTAAAATTTCATCCGAGTTTAATCCAACATCGAAATCGCTTATTGCATTGTCTATAAGGCTTATTTCATCTGAATTTTCACCAGATATATTTAACAAAATAGAGTTCCGATTTGATGAAAATTTGTACACCTTGCCTTTAAAATTTAATAGCACCTTGTCCATAAAATACCTCCTTTCATTTAAAATTATATTCTTTATTTGTAACAAATATTATGGTTATTACGTATATTGTAACTAGAAATATGCAAAATCAAATTAAACAAAAATTTAATCGTAAGGGGGAAATAAAATGGCATTTGCTAAAAAGCTGATTGGAGAGCAAGAAGTAGGACCAGGTCCAGTAGAACCGGGTCAGCTTCCTGAACCAACAGAGATAACTTGTATAGAAGTCACAAAAATATACGATTCATGCTCACAGAGATTGTGCCTAGACAGCATACCACCAGTTCCATTTGTGCCTACTATCACAAATCCAACATTTGGACGCTGTGAAAATGTGACTGTTACACTTGTATCACCTCCAGGATTTACACTGACACCTATTCCTGAAAGACCTGGATTTGCAAGAGTGCAGGCTACATTCCAAGTAACATATGATGTGGTAATTACAAATACATCTGGCGATATTCAAACATTGACAGGACTAACAACGACATTTAATAAGGATATAGTATTGTATGTACCAGAACCTACTATTGCTATCATGAAATTCGAGGCAGTTGCGGAGTGCTTGTTTGGAAGAGTTAATGTTGGAACACCAACAACATTAGAGGTAATCATAGGTGTATGGATCATCATAAAATCTGCTATGGATGTACAGCTATTAATACCTTCGTATGGATTCTGCCAAGTACCGCCTGAGTGTGTACCATGAGAAAACTAGATAGACAAAAAGCAAAAATAAGTTAGAATATAGTTATGAATAAATTATATTATTGCTTTACTTAATTGCGGGTGTATGATTTTCACTCGTCAGGT
>JASBVU010000523.1 GCA_029960905.1 Thermoanaerobacterium sp. | reverse complement strand
TAAAAATGTTTAGAATTGAAGAATCAGAAACATACAAAATGATAATAGAAAAAGGCGAAAAAGAAAAAAGCATAAAAATTGCAAAAAAATTATTAAAAGAAGGTATGGACATCGACAGAATAGCAGAAATTACAGAGTTATCAAAAGAGGAGATAAAAAAACTGATGAATTAGGATAAATTGATTTTTGAAATAAATACATTTATGTATGCGAAATGTATGCGAACTTAAAAAATCTTAAGTTATTTTAAGCAATTTCGATTTTTTAACAAAGCACTTAAAAGCCTTATATATCAAGTCTCAAAGAAACTTTTGCTATTTTAAAAAATATAGGATAAAGTATCATTGGAGGGACTCTTAATCAGCGGGTCTGGGGTTCGAGTCCCTAATGGCGCACTAATATTTAAGCCAATTAAAGGGTATCGAGATTTTATCGATACCCTTCATTTTCGAACTAATCAATGTAGAATCCATCCTTTGTTTATCGGTCATTATACCAGCTTTTAACGAGAATTCTCTCATTAGTTTTATAAACTGACCGAATATTAAATCTCTATAGAGATTTTTTCTAAAAGTACAGAAATCAGCCCAAAAGAATATTTAAAAGATATTGGATGTTTAATTGAAGCACCAGCTATATATGAATATTTAAGTGCCAGAAAGAATTTAGAGATAGCTGCATCATATTACAATGACATTAAAGCTTCTCGAATTGAAGAAATATTGTCTCTTACCGGATTACTAAAATATCAAAATAAAAAAGTAAGAGAATTTTCACTAGGAATGAAACAAAAATTAAGGCTGGCTTTAGCATTAATATCCGATCCAAAATTTGTTATACTTGATGAACATACAAACGGTTTGGATATAGAAGGCATGGTATCTATTCGGGAAATTATAATAAAAGAAAATAAAGAGAAAGGAACTACATTCTTTATATCAAGCTATTTGGCACATGAATTAGAAGTTATTTGCAACAAAATAGCTATAATGAAGAAAGGGCATCTATTGAAAGTCGCATCAATCGAAGAGGTACTAAAAAGTGGAGGGCTTGAATCATATTTTATGAAAGTTATTGGAAATGATGAAGGAGAATTGCTATGATGAAAATTAGAGTAGGCATATATAATGAAATGATAAAATTGATGTATAGAAAAAGATATTCATACTTACTGATGCTTGTATTTTTGATATCTATTTCGATGGGCCTGATTGGTAAATTTGTAAATGGGATAATAGGGCTTTATATATCGAATTTTCCAATAACTGTTTTGTCAGTATTAATGACTTTTGTGTTATCGTTTATAATTTTTATGGTTGTTGCTGATTTGTTTACATTAGAGCAAGAAGACGGCACTATAAAAGCAGTTCTTACAAGACCTGTGAGTCGAATAGGTGTTTATATTTCAAAAATTTTAGTAATTTTTATATATACATGTATGATATTATTAGTAGGTCTTATTTCCAGTTTGATATGCGGTGTTTTTTTTTAATTCCTTTTCATCTATAAGTATAGACTATACTATTTTATCTTATATAATATCAGCTTTGCCAATAGTCCACATAATATTTTTTGCTGTTACAATTTCTCAGATAATTAAAAGTGCTTCAGGAATAGTAATGGTTTCTATATTGATCTATTTAGCTATTTATGTAATAACTATTATTTTCCCTCAGGTATATCCCGCATCATTTACATCATATACAGGATGGTATTTATTATTTATAGGAACTATCATACCTGTGTTTAATATAATAAACATTGCTGTACTCTTTATTGTCTATAGCTTAATTTTCTTTGCTATTAGCTTTTGGCTTTTTGATAAAAGGTAATATTAACTATTTGATTTCGAACTGGCAAAAT
>JASBVU010000522.1 GCA_029960905.1 Thermoanaerobacterium sp. | reverse complement strand
TTTGGGGTTGAAAAAACAGAGAATGGAGAGAGTTTTTTAAATATGATGAAATGATGGTTTTGAATTACAAAACAAGAAATATAAATATTATAGACTGGGAGGGTATCAAAATGTTAAGTAAAAAGTTGATAAGTTTTATTTTGATTTTAACTTTGACTTTTAACTTAAATTATGTTTTTGCAGCTACTAGAGAAAATGGGCTTTTAATAAAACATGATGATACTATTGCAGGACAATTTGATGTTAGCTTTAACAATAAAAAAATAAAAATATATTATGGAACATTTAAGGCACATAAAAACAACGCATATGTAATTATTCAAAACATGGGAAACAGTAAAATCGAATTGTATATTAATGGACAAAAAATATATATTCCTAGGGATTTGGATGATGAAAATAAAGATTTAAAAATTAATATTGGACCTTATGTTAATGAAGGAGAAAATGATATTGTTGTTTATAGCGAGAAAGTGCCAAATAAAACACGAATAATAATTCCATATTTAGAACTTAGAGCAGGAACTCCCGAAGAAGTAGGCATGCTATCTGAGACATTAAATAAAATAGATAAAATTGTTAATGATGCTATTAATAAAGGAATAACTCCTGGAGCAGTAGTCCTAGTTGCAAAAGATGGAGTAATAGTAAAAAATACTGCTTATGGATATGCACAAAAATATGATATGGGTAAACTTTTAGATGAACCAAGGTTAATGATGACTAATACTATATTCGATTTGGCTTCTGTAACAAAGGTTATGGCAACGACCCAAGCTATAATGCAATTAGTAAGCCAAGGTAAGTTAAAGGTAACAGATAAAGTTTCAAAATATATACCTGATTTTGCGCAAAATGGTAAAGGTGATATAACAATAGCTGATCTACTTACACACACATCAGGTTTGTCACCATGGAAACCTTTATATTATCATGCTAAAAATGCTGATGAGGTGCTAGAATATATTTGCAAACTTCCGTTAGAATATAAAACTGGAACTGATAGAAAATATAGTGATATAGGTTTTATGACTTTAGGATTTGTAATAAAAGCAATAACAGGTAAAGATGTAGATGAGTATACACGTGAAAATATATATTCTAAACTTGGTATGAAAGATACTATGTTTAATCCTTTGAAAGATACAAGAGATTTAAAATGGAGGATTGCTGCAACATCATGGGGAAATCCTTTTGAATATAAGATGGTTGCGCAACCAGGATGGATTTATCCAATAGAGGAAAAATTGGAAGATTGGAATGGGTGGAGAAATTATACTCTGGTAGGGGAAGCGAATGATGGTAATTGCTTTTATGCAAATAGTGGTGTTGCTGGCCATGCAGGATTGTTTTCTACTGCAAATGACTTAGCAATATTGGGGCAAGCAATGTTAAATGGAGGTGGATATGGTACTGTAAAGTTATATGATAAATCTGTTCTTGATGAGTTTACATCTCTCAAAACACCGCCTAAAGGTTGGACTGATTATCAATACGGCTACGGTTGGGAAATAGCAAGAAGTAGTTATATGGGGAATTTAGTTTCAAGTAAAGCATTTGGGCATAGTGGTTTTACGGGGACCCAAATTATTTTTGATCCGGAGTATAATCTCCAAATTATAGTACTTACAAATAAACAAAACAATGGGGTTAACGAAAAGGGAATGTATCCAAGTACTTTTAAGTTAACCAGGGATATTTCCGATATTGTATATCAGTCGATGGTAAAATACTAGTTTTTCTACCTTTTCTCTATAGGAGATGTTCTATCTCCTTCTTTTTCTATATTATTTTTTAAGGGAGATGTTTATATGAGAATAATAGTCCCAATAAAACAAGTACCTGAGACGAGCAATGTAAAAAT
>JASBVU010000521.1 GCA_029960905.1 Thermoanaerobacterium sp. | reverse complement strand
TTCTTATTTTTGCTTTTGTGATGAACATGGGGATGGGACTATTGGAGATTGGCATAAATGCAGTTGCTTCAATAGTTTTTATAGTAAACCAAGCACTTATGATGAATTTGCTTCACTTTTTTTACGGAGTTGGAGCTATTATTTCCCCAAATATGACAGCAAAACTGTTACATATCAATTTTTCGTGGCAACAAGTTTATTTAACTGTTGGAGCAATAGCTTTTATACTAATGTTAGCCGCACTTGAGATTAAGATGCATGGAGAGAAAAAACATATTGCGAGAGATAAAATAGATTACATACAAATCCTAAGTGACAAACGCATGTGGCTTTTTGCAAGTATGCTTGGATTTTACGTTGCCTCTGAACTTGGCATAGGCAATTGGGCTGTTACATTTTTTAGCGCACAATATAAAATGGACAATACAATAAGTTCTCTCTATCTTGGGCTTTTCTTTGCGACATTCACTTTTGGCAGATTAGTTGGGGGGTTTATTGTTGAAAGAATTGGTTATATAAAAAGTTTGTTTATATTTTCTTTGGTTTCTTCAATACTTATTGCATCTGGAATGGCCGGAAGAAATTTTGCATTTTTAATTTCAGTAGCAGGATTTTTTTATTCAATAATTTTCCCAACGACAATTGCTATAGTCATGAAAGAATTTAAACAACATGTAACTATTATAATCGCCATTATTTTGACAATAAGTTCAACAATAAATATGTTGGCAAATTTTTTAATTGGAAGATTAAACGACATTTTTGGAGTTTTTATTGGATTTTCAGCTATATTGATATTTATGATTTTAGTCGTATTTATGTCTTTAATTTTAGCGAAAACAGAAACAACTGATGATTTAGAGAAAGTCTGATTTACAAACTAGCTTAACTTTCCTCTAAAAATTTTTACTTTTCTGTGGTATACTTTTATAATAAGATTAGATGGTATGATATTGTATGACAATTTGCAAAAGTTTTAAAAATTTTAAAGGGGAGACCATCCTTGACAAACAAAGAGAGGGTTTTTAATTTAATAAAGGACCTGTCAAAGGATATAAATATTAAAGAAAAGAAGGGATTGACTGCCCAAGAAATTGCCAAAAAATTGAATTTAAAGAGAAACGTCGCAAGCCATTTATTAAATGAACTTTATAAAGAAGGCAAAATAATAAAGATAAACACAAGGCCTGTCTATTTTTTAGACAAAGAAGTTTATGAAAAGAAAGCAAAAGAATTCAAAGAAACGGCTAAAACCTTAGATTCAACTGTAAAGGTTTCAAACGATGACCCTTTTACAAAGCTTATTGGATATAACGGCAGTCTTAAAACACAAGTGAAATTATGTAAATCAGCGGCTTCTTATCCTCCCAATGGATTACCTATTTTGCTAATTGGAAATACAGGAGTAGGTAAAAGCTATATTGCGCAGCTTATTTACGAATATGCTAAATCCATTGGTGCTATAGATGAAAATGCTCCTTATGTAATATTTAATTGTGCTGAATACGCCAATAATCCTGAACTATTGTCAGCAAATCTTTTTGGCTATGTGAAAGGGGCATTTACAGGGGCGGATAGAGATAAGCCGGGCCTTTTAGAGGAAGCAGACGGCGGGTATTTATTTTTAGATGAGGTTCACAGGCTTCCGCCAGAAGGTCAGGAAAAACTGTTTCTATTTTTGGACAAAGGCATATTTAGAAGGCTTGGTGAGACAGGCAATTGGAGGACAGCAAAAGTAAGGTTTATCTTTGCCACAACAGAAGACCCTGAGCAAACTCTTACAAAGACTTTTTTAAGAAGAATACCATTAGTTGTAAACATCCCCTCTCTCTATGATAGGCCTTTACATGAAAGGTTACAACTTATCTATA
>JASBVU010000520.1 GCA_029960905.1 Thermoanaerobacterium sp. | reverse complement strand
AAGTCCAAAAATTCCGCTTTGGATATTACTTCTTACATCTTTTCTAAAATCCATATATATTGCTCCAATATCTGACAGTGCATCACTCCATTTACTAAAACTTTGCTTCGATAGAATAAAAGATGAAGAAATAATATTACTATAAGTACAGTTATGGTCAACAGGATTGATTATCTTAGCTGCTTTATTAACATTTAGAATAAGCCACTGTGCCAATTCTTCACTATTTCTCCCTGTTGGAATAAATTCGAGTCCATAGGTTTCACCTTTTATGTTGACAACAGATATAGAGCCTGCACCTCTTCTTGCTCTGCTACCAAAATTACCTAAATTAATAGCACACCAAAAAGCAGCTACAGCATTTTTTAAAGCGTTTTCATCTTTTTTACTGTATAGAATAAGCTTAAAAGTGCCAGATGGTTTAAAATATTTTTTATTTATTACAGAATATAGTAAATAACCAATACCTCTATTTCTGCCTTTTAATATCCTTTCTTGTTTGTTAAAATACCAGTTAAAATTATTATCTCTCTGTAAATTTTCGCCAATGTTACTTTTGGCTTGTGCCTCTTTTATAATAACACCTACTTCGCTTTTGCCACTTTTCTCTGAAGTTCCACCAAATATTTTTTCCTCCTCATCTTTTAATATAGGAATATTATTACTGCACTTTAATGCTCTCCACCAAAACCGAATCATGCCTTTAAATTCTGACGTCCTTAATTCTGGAAATTGCTGATTTGCCCCAAACATATAAAGAGGCGTCACTATTTTAAGAACAAACTCAACGCTATACATATCACTTACTTCCCCCAATTAAAATTAATTCTCCTTTGCCATAACCAATTGAAGTTTTTGCTCCGATACCATTCCAACTAAAAGCTTCAATCATACATTCTTCTAAAGTTTTATCCTTTATTTTTAAATCTCTAATTCCACTTTCTAAATAAACCAGATTGATATTGAAAATTACTCTTTCTACCGTTAAAAAGAAAACAGGATTGGGATTTTGCCAGTCAGATGGTGCTTTAGATTGTAAATAATATTCAGGATAATGAGGATTCATTATATCTCGCTTTATCGAAAATTTTCCATTTTTAGGATATGAGTCTAAGAAGACCACCTTCCCATTTTCATCTTCTGTACCAAAAATCTTAATAAAATTATTATCATTTTTTATATCTTCCAAAGAACTAATCCAATTAGACACTACTCCTTTTATAGCTTGTCCAGGAATAAATGGAATGCCATATATCCAATGAAGAGTTAGTGAAACTTCCCTTACAGATTCCTGCCCTAAGCCAATAACAATTTTGTCATAAGGCTTAAACTCATAGCTGACTACTTCATACCCACAAGATTTATATTTTTCTAATATGTACCTTTGTTTCATCACAAATTGTATACTTTTATCAAATTCTTCTTTTTTACTTTCAGGTAGACTCCCTTTTACTACATCATCACTTTTATCAAATTCTACATATTTGTTTAGCAGTAAATTAAAATTATCAATGTCACCTTTAAAATTTTTAACACAAGAACGCGTATCAGCAGGCACTCTCAATTTATCGCTCTCAATCATCCATTATCATCCCTTCAGCGAACCGTCTTATCCAGTTTATAAATTCCATAACTTCTTTCGTAATAACTCTATAAGAATCACTTTCAAGAGACAGAACTTTTTCTACCATATCTCTTCCTTCCGCATTATTATAGAAGCTGCTAACAGGACAACTTCGTAACTTTAGCCAAGTATCAATATTGTTATAAAGCTCTTTGTATGCCTTACCCCCTTTTTTTTGAAAAGATCCTTTCATAAATGCTAATGTAGCCCCAAACCCATTTATCTTTATCATAGCCATTAATTTTTTTG
>JASBVU010000519.1 GCA_029960905.1 Thermoanaerobacterium sp. | reverse complement strand
ACACTAACGTAAATAAATTGTTTATGATATTAAAATAAAGCATAACTATACTTATCCACGAATGTGCATAAATTTATTCACATTATCCACAGAAAATAAAGAAAAGTTAAATGCTAATAGGAAAACCATTTCATAGAATAGAGATAATTCTACTTTAAAAATGAAAGGTGAGAATATGCTGCAATCGATCGCACTATATTTATCCTTATTTATGGCGATTGTACTTTTTCCCCTTGCCTACGTTGAAGGATTAAGAATGCTGATTCCACTGAAAAGGTTTATGGACATCCTCCCCTGCCCTGACAGGTATAAGGCTTTCATAAAATTTTCTGCTTGAATTGTCTTTTCCTTCCGTTTATCTATGTAAGGCGGCAATGATTTGAATAACCATTCCGTACCCACCGAACAAATAATATGCCAATAATGTAATGGTCTCATTCCTGTTTTTTCAGCTCTTATTCTAAGTTCTCAACTTCCACCTGTGTAACTCCGGCTAAGGATTTCAATTGGTAATAAACATCTGTTGTATAGGTATTTTTATTCGTTGTGATAATACCGCTGAAAATAACCTCTTTCTTTTCTTCTTTTAATCTAATGCGTTTCATTCCTATTTTCTTTTGTTTCATATCTTTCATTAAATTCGTTAGATCTGTTGTTTTATCAATGGATAATTTAAATTTATTTTCTTTCTGATTTAGTTTTTTTGGTCCAATCTTTTCAAACAGAAAAGGAATGATTTTTACCCCGATAATAATAAAAATGACACCTAATAATGCTGCTATATAAAAGCCGGCCCCAATCGTAATTCCGATCCCTGCGGACGCGAAAACTAATGCAGCAGTCGTTAATCCAGATATCGCTTCATTACTTCTCCTTAAAATGACTCCTGCCCCTAAAAAACCAATTCCGCTTATAACATAAGATGGAATGCGTCCAGGGTCCATTGGACGAGAATATTCTTTAGAATAAAGAAAAGCCGACTCATAAGATACAATCGTTAATAAACAGGCCATCACCGATACAATGAGGCATGTTTTTAAACCTAAAGGCTTTCCTTTTAATTCTCTTTCTAATCCAATTCCTAATCCTGCCAATGCAGCGAAACTTAACTTAACTAACATTTCATTTTTAATGATCAAATCGACAATCTGATACATTTCCGCTCCCCCTTTATTCAGTTCTCCAATCACATATATAATACAATTACTATGACAAGCTTTTAAAAACTTGCATGTTGATTTCATTTTTATAAAATCCCTTTTTATAAAATCGACTGTTATTAAAATTTTCTATTGCATAAAGAGCAAGATGCCGTTATAATATCATATGTACCTTATACGGGGCATTAGCTCAGCTGGGAGAGCGCTTGCATGGCATGCAAGAGGTCAGCGGTTCGAGCCCGCTATGCTCCACTTCATAACATGTAATGATGCCATTTCTATAGAAATGGCGTTTTTTATTAAAGTGAAAAAAATTAGGTTTTCGATATTTCAAATAGTAAACCAGCACTTTTTTGGAGTGCTGGTTATTTCTTCTTAATTTCCTCGTGTTTTTGAAACCATTCCGGAAAAGCTTTTTTAAATTGTACAGGTTTGAATTCATTATTGTCCTTATTTACAACAATGTGTGTCGTTGTCCCCTCAGCGCAAATTTCACCTTTGCCATTAACAATCTGAAAGCCATAAACAGTCCTTAATCCTTGATTTTCTTCTATCCACGTTTTCAAAAAAACTTGATCACCAAGTTTTATAGACTTTTTATATGTAATATCTAGGTTATATACTGGTGCATAATAACCCGTTCTTTCCATTTCAAGATAGTCGAATCCGAGATCCTCAATAGCTGGGTTCGGCCTAATTCAAGCCATTTTATAGTTTA
>JASBVU010000012.1 GCA_029960905.1 Thermoanaerobacterium sp. | reverse complement strand
CAGACAGCTTATGAAACTTAAATCTACGTATATAGATGGCTTCATTCCTATCATTGATGAAAATAACAGGGTTCATTCTACGTTCAAACAAACTGTTGCTGCTACAGGGAGAATTAGCTCAACAGAGCCAAATTTGCAGAACATACCTGTAAGGGATGAGTTTGGCAGGAGGATAAGAAAAGCATTTGTATCAAGCTATAAAGGTGGATGTATAATATCTGCCGACTATTCTCAGATTGAGCTTCGGGTTCTTGCACACTTGTCTGAGGATGAAAGGCTAATTGAGTCATTTTTAAACAATGAAGATATACATTTAAGGACGGCGTCGGAAGTTTTTAAGGTTTCGAAAGAAGAAGTGACAAGTGAAATGAGAAGACGGGCGAAAGCCGTCAATTTTGGAATTGTATATGGAATAAGCGATTATGGCTTATCTAAAGACTTAAAGATTTCACGAAAGGAAGCGAAAGAATACATAGACAATTATTTTGACAGGTACAGAGGTGTCAAAAATTACATTGACTCAATAGTAAAATTTGCAAAGGAAAATGGGTATGTTACGACAATTTTGAATAGGAGAAGATACATACCGGAAATTAATTCAAAAAATTTCAACCAAAGATCTTTTGGCGAGAGAATGGCGATGAATACGCCTATTCAAGGCAGCGCTGCAGACATCATAAAAATGTCGATGGTTAAAGTGCACAATGAATTAAAGGAAAGGGGATTAAGATCACGACTTATCCTTCAGGTTCACGATGAGCTTATAATTGATACGTACCCTGATGAAGTTGAAATAGTTAAGGAACTTTTAAAATCAATAATGGAAAATGTCATAAAGTTAAAAGTTCCTTTGGTTGTGGATATAGGGCAAGGAGAAAACTGGTATGATGCAAAATAAAAGTGTCTTATGGACACTTTTAAATTATATAGATTGGAGGTGCGATGGTGAAAGTTATTGGATTGACAGGTGGGATTGCATCAGGAAAAAGCACCGTTTCATCCATATTAAAAAGTCTTGGAGCAGTAATAATTGATGCTGATGTCGTTTCAAGAGAGATTATGATAAGGGGTACTGAGACATATAATATATTAGTAAGCGTGTTTGGAAAAGAGATTTTGCGAAAAGATGGCGAGATAGATCGGAGAAAACTTGGTAACCTTGTTTTTGCTGATAAAGAAAAGTTAAATAAATTAAACGAAATTACGCACCCGGAAATAATAAAAAAGATAAAAGATATAATAGAAGAAGAAAGAAAAAAAGGCAAAGAGAAAGCCATCGTGCTTGATGCAGCATTGCTAATTGAGATGAAGCTTTTTAATATGGTAGATGAAGTATGGCTTGTAGTTGTGGATAAAAAAACGCAGATAAGAAGGCTTATGAAAAGAGATAATTTAAGCTATAAAGACGCATTGAACCGTATTAGAAGCCAGATGTCTATAGAGGACAAAATGAAGTACGCAGATTTTATAATTAACAATTGCAAGGACTTCAATGCTATAAAAAGACAAGTTGAGCTATTATGGGGGCGTTTTTCAAAATAGAACATCTGGAGGTATTATATTGAAGTTTAAAAAAGTTATATTGGTCATTGCAATGGTGATTACTGTTTTGACAATATATGGAGTCAAAACCAACTGGTTTTTAAAACAGCTATACCCTAAAAAATACAGCCAGCAGGTTTATTTTTATTCAAATCAGTATGGAGTAGATCCTAATTTGATTTTTGCAATGATAAAGGCAGAAAGCAATTTTAATCCTGACAGCGTTTCAAGCAAAGGTGCTATAGGACTTATGCAGGTGATACCTGAGACAGGAACTTGGGTAGCCAATTACATAGGGATTAAAAATTTCAGCGTAAATATGCTTTTTAATCCGGACTACAACATAAATATAGGAACATGGTATCTAAAATATCTTTTAAACCAATTTAATAATGATGTCACTTTAGCTGTAGCAGCATATAATGGAGGAAGTGGCAATGTTTCAAATTGGTTAAAAGACAAGAGGTATTCGGAAAATGGCAGTGATCTTAAAAAAGTGCCTTTTTCAGAGACGGATAAGTACATCAAAAAAGTGTTAAAGTATTATAAGATTTATACAAATTTATACAGATGATTTGAAGCATTGCTCAACATTATGCTGTGAGGGATCTTAAATGGATTTTGGGGTCTTGCTTCTATCCATCATGTTGTTTTTCAGTATTATAGGAAAAAACAACAATGTTGCGGCTGCTATTCTAATGCTTCTTTTGATTAAGCTTATGAACTTGGAAATAATTAATCAATTTATATCGAAAAATGGCATGAATCTTGGTATAATAGTATTGACTATGGGAGCCTTATCTCCTCTTGCAATGAACAAAGTGTCAATTGATGATTTTTTAAATGCCGCGAAGAGCATGGAAGGGGTTATTACAATTATCGCTGGTATAATTGTAGCCGTATTGGCATCTATAGGCCTTAACGCCATGAAAGTAGATACAAATGGTGTTGTAGGTGTTTTACTCGGCACTGTAATTGGAGTTAGCTTCTTTAAAGGTGCACCAGTTGGTCCAATGATAGCTCTTGGCATCACAACAATCTTACTTAAGATATTTAGATTATAGAGAGGGAGAAGAATACATATGAAAATTATAAAGTATCTTAAAGATCTAAGGGAAGTTAAGGTGAGTGGCGACAGGGAATTTTTTTCTGCTACACATGATGAAATAAAGAATGGCGCAACTACAGACGTTTATTTTTTAAGGACTCAAGATATTTTAAAACATTTAGGTATTGATGGAAAAGTCGTTACAGCAGAGATATTTGCAAGAAAAAGCGGTGTTTTTGCAGGACTACCTGAAGTAAAAAATGTATTAAAAAATAAAAGCATAGAAGTGTGGTCGATAGATGAAGGAGAGACATTTGAACCGAAAGAGACTGTTATGAGAATCATTGGACCATATAACGAATTTGGTACTTATGAAACTGTGATATTAGGAATATTGGCTAGTTCATGCGGATGGGCTACTGCTGCAAGGGAGCTTAAAAATGCTATTCCTGATAAGCCGCTTCTTTGCTTTGGCGCAAGACACGTGCATCCTGCAGTAGCTCCTGTCATGGAAAGAGCTGCACTAATAGGTGGTGCAGATGATGCTAGCTGCATATTAGGCGCGAAGCTTTTAGGTCGCGAGCCAAAAGGCACAGTACCACATGCGGCTTTTCTGATAGCTGGTGATACTCTTACTATAGCAAAGGCTTACAGTGAAATAACACCCAAAGATGAAAAAATAACTATTTTAGTAGATACTTTTAAGGATGAAATTGAAGAATCACTGAGAGTAGCTGAATTCTTAGGTGATAGGTTGTACGGCATAAGATTGGACACACCATCGGAAAGAGGCGGTGTAACGGCAAGCCTTGTGTATGAACTTAGGCAGAGGCTTAACCAAAAAGGATTTGACAATGTCAAGATCATTGTGTCTGGTGGGCTTACACCGGAAAGGATAAAAGAGCTTGCATTAAGTGGTGCAGATGCATTTGGCGTTGGCAGTTATATATCAGATGCGTCGCCTATAGATATGACGATGGACATTAAAGAAGTGGAAGGAAAACCTATTGCTAAAAGAGGTAGAATTCCGGGAAGGATAGAGAATGCAAAATTAAAGAGGATAATATAGGCATGAGTGAATTTCTCATGCCTGCCTATATATTGTATATTCATTAAGATGGGCAATTTATAGCTAATTTATAAAAAAGTATTGACACAAATAAAAAAACATTATATAATGACTAATGTGCTGGCGATGTTGTGACGCGGGGGTGGCGGAATAGGCAGACGCGTACGTTTGAGGGGCGTATGGAGTTTTCCGTGCGGGTTCAAGTCCCGCCCTCCGCACCAAAGTGAAAATAAATATTTTACATAAAAAAAATAAGCCTTTCAAAAGGCTTTTTTTATTACCATTTTATCGTTATAAGCGACATGAATATAATTGCAACAATCGTTGTTGTTGTTATAAAAATCGATGCAAGTTTGGTGTTTAGATTTCTCTCCTCAGAATATATGACTGCTACAAGTGCTGTTGGCATGATTGTTCCTAACATTGTGGCTTTAATTGTCATTGATGCGGTATTGAAAAATAGGGGTAATGCAAAAAACAATGCTATACCTGGCGCATATTTTATGGCAAGTCCTTTTAGAAGCGATAAAATTTCATCCTTTTCTAAATTAAAGTCAAGAAAATACCCGATAACAAATAAAGCCAATGTCGTATTCGGCATTGAAATTTGTTCTGCCAGGTTTACAATTAAACTTGGAAATTTAATACCCATGACATTTAATATGAAGGCGATTATATACGTGTCAAAAGGTACAAAGTACAAGATTTTTTTAAATACTTTCTTTAGATCTACTTTATCACTTTGAGAAAATACGTACGCAGCAATATATGCAACTCCAAAGACATTAAATGAATTTCCCATGTCAAACATGGCAATGTGCAAAAGTCCATTGTTGCCGTAAATTTGTTGTATAAAAGGAAAAGCGAAAAGACCTATGTTGTAGCCACAAAGAGAGATAATTAAAGTGCCTTTTGTTTCTCTTTTCAAGTTTGCGTTTCTAAAGACTAAAAAGCCTATAATAAAAGTGATGAAACCAAAAGCGAAGCCTGATAACGTCAAAACGAATAAGTTTGTATTTACTTTTGTAGTCAAGAAAACTTTTGCGATGCTGGCAGGCAATGTTATGTAAATTATAAAATTATTCAACACCTTTCCTGTCTCTGCAGGCAGAAATTTCATTTTCTTTACTGCATAACCGAAAAATATTATGATGATGCTTATTGCGATTTTTTGAAGTATGACTATTTGGCTCATCTATATCCTCCTTTTTATGTGTCAAATAAAATTATACTACATTAAATCGTTTATTTACAGAGATTGTAACAAATTTATAAATTTTTTATAAAATATATTAAGAGATTATTAAAAAAATCTTAAAAAATCATTATGAAAACATTGACTTTATTAATGATATTTGATAAAATAAAAGAAACTTGTACATATTAGCAATCTTGCCGAATCCTATTTAGGTACGGAGGATTTTTCATGCGTGGGGTTAATCTGCTATACGCAGTAGGGATACCTTCTATTCCGCACCCGTCAACTAACTCCGGAGGCAAAAAGGAAGGAGATTAGCTATGAATAGCAAACTAAGTAAATTTATTTTTGGTGTATCCGTTTTCGGTATGACGATGGTAGGTTCTTCGATGCTTACCCATATTTATGCAGCAGATCTTGGAAGTGGCATTGTCACTGGAAATGGCGTAAATGTCAGAAATGGTGGAAGTCTGTCATCAAAGGTTATCACACAGTTAAATTACAACGATGTAGTCACTGTAATTGGACAGGATAATGGTTGGTATAACGTAAAGCTTTCAGATGGAACTGTAGGCTGGATATATGGCAAGTACCTTTCATTAAGGTCATTTAGTGCAGTGTCAAGAGGTGATGTTGACAGAAGCATTGCCTCAAGGTTGATTGACTTTGGCAAAGAGTTTTTAGGTACTAGGTATGTTTACGGTGGTGAATCTCCGTCTGGGTTTGACTGTTCTGGCTTTACTCAGTATGTCTTTAAAAGCGTCGGCATTAGTTTGCCGAGGACTGCTGATGCTCAAGCTACAGTAGGAACTTATGTTGACAGGGCCAATTTGCAGCCTGGTGATTTAGTGTTTTTCAAGACGCTGGGTAGCAGCATAATAAATCATGCTGGGATATACATAGGAAATGGACAGTTTATGCATGCTTCGTCAGGTGCAGGAAAAGTCATGATAAGCTCACTATATGAAGATTACTACAGCACTCACTTTGCTGCAGCCAGAAGAGTTATACAGTAACTGAATATAAAGACAAAAAGGCACTTTCATGTGTCTTTTTTTGATGCATTTTTATGCGGTATTTTATAGTTTGTTGACTATTTAGGCATATTAATATATCATTATATATTGTATAAAATTTGCATTTGCGTGGAAGGAGTTAACCTAAATGGGGTTTGTAAGGGACGATATAAGGAATGTAGCTATAATAGCACATGTTGATCACGGAAAGACAACTTTAGTAGACGGAATGCTTAAGCAGAGTGGCATTTTTAGACAAAATGAAAAAGTCGAAGAGAGAGTAATGGATTCAAATGAGTTGGAAAGAGAAAGAGGAATAACTATTCTTTCAAAGAATACCGCTATTAGGTATAATGGTGTAAAGATAAACATAGTAGATACACCTGGACATGCTGATTTCGGCGGTGAGGTAGAGCGAGTACTAAAGATGGTTGACGGTGTATTATTACTTGTAGATGCTTTTGAAGGACCAATGCCTCAGACCAGATTTGTATTGAGCAAGGCTTTAGAGCTTAATTTGAAACCTATAGTAGTTGTGAATAAAATCGATAGACCTGATGCGAGGCCAGAAGAAGTCATTGATGAAGTTCTTGATCTTTTTATTGAGCTTGGTGCTGACGACGATCAGATTGATTTTCCTGTCGTATATGCATCTGCCAGAGAAGGCATTGCTAAGTTAAGCTTAAAAGATGAATCAGTAGATTTGCGTCCGCTTTTTGACACTATCTTAAAAGAGATTCCGGCGCCAGAAGGAAACATTGATGATCCACTACAACTTATTGTTACGACGCTTGATTATGATGATTATATTGGGAGAATCGCCATTGGAAAAGTTGTAAGAGGCAAAATCGTATCAGGTGAAAATGTCGCCATATGTAAAAGAGATGGTTCTGTGCAAAATGTAAAATTAAGCAATTTATACCAATATGAAGGTTTAAAAAGGGTACAGGTTGATGATGCCAAGTTAGGTGATATAGTAGCTGTATCAGGCATAAGTGATATTGAGATTGGAGAAACGATAGCTGATCCAGAAAAACCTGAGGCTGTAGACTTTGTTGAAATAGAAGAACCAACCATTTCGATGACATTTGGTGTAAATACAAGTCCGTTTGCAGGTAGAGAAGGCAAATATGTGACATCAAGGCACCTTAGAGAAAGACTTTTTAAAGAGCTTGAAACAAATGTTGCATTAAGGGTGGAAGAGACAGAGACGACAGAAGCATTTAAGGTATCTGGACGTGGTGAGCTACATCTATCTATTTTGATAGAAACTATGAGAAGAGAAGGGTATGAGCTGCAAGTATCTAAACCATCTGTGATTATTAAGGATATAAATGGAGTTAAGCATGAGCCTATAGAGCTTGTGACGATTGACATACCAGAAGATTATATGGGAGTAGTCATGGAAAAGATGGGCTCAAGAAAAGGTGAGCTTATGGACATGCATACATTAAAACCAGGCACATTAAGGCTTAAATTTAAAATACCAACAAGAGGCCTCATCGGGTACCGTTCTGAATTTCTTACAGATACAAAAGGAAATGGGATAATGACATCTATAATCTATGACTATGAACCATATAAAGGTGATATACCAACAAGGTCGAGAGGATCTTTAGTGGCTTTTGAAGCTGGCACAACAACGACGTATGGACTTTATAATGCACAAGAAAGAGGGACTCTTTTCGTAGGTCCAGGTGTTGAAGTGTATGAAGGCATGATTGTTGGTGAAAATTCCAGAAGTGAGGATATAGATGTCAATGTATGCAAGAAAAAGCATGTCACTAATTTGCGTTCTGCAACTGCAGATGAGGCATTAAGGCTTTCACCAATTAGAGAAATGTCGCTTGAAGAAGCTTTGGAATTCATCGCCAACGATGAACTTGTTGAAGTTACGCCTAAAAGCATAAGGCTTAGAAAAAAGATATTGAGCGCACAACAAAGGTATAAAAATGCTAAATATAAACAATAAAAAAAGGGGTATGCCCCTTTTTTATTTTGAAACATCTGAAACATCATTTAGTATTTTGCCTATGTAATTTATGGTTTCTTCATAAGGCGGAATACCGCTGTATTTATTTACAGATTCTTCTCCTGCATTGTATGCTGCTAAAGCCAATGCAGTATTTTGGTACTTGTTAAGCAGTTGGCTTAATAATTTTGTTCCACCATCGATATTTTCTTCTGGGTCAAATGGATTGTTTACGCCTAAATACTGCGCCGTTGATGGCATTAATTGCATTAGACCCATTGCACCTGCATTTGATACAGCATAGGGATTGTAGTCTGATTCGGCTTTTATGACTGCATCTATCAAATCTTTGCTGACACCGTATTTTTTTGAAGCCTCATCTATATAGCTTTCTATTTTGTCTTTTGACACGCCAGCCATATCTGGCGTTTTATTATTAAAATCAATTGTTTCCGATTTTGTATCTTCAGTTGAAGCGGTGTCTTCGCTTATTAATTCATTTAAAATATCCTGAAATGAACTACTTTTGTTTATGAGGTTTATGTCTACAGGCAACCGCGATTGTATATCGCTGAACCTGCTTTCAATAATTGAATCAATATAATCCATTTTCGAAAACCTCCTTATATATCTATAATTCGACAAAAAAATCAAAAATCCTTTATCGTTTTTAAAAATGAGAATATAGTCTCAAATAATGAATGATTTGCAAAAAGGATTTTAATGATTAGTGTAGAATATATAATTAGGTGATTGATGTGTATGCAGATGAAGAAAGCAAGAAAAAAACAAAAGCAGGTATTAAAAGAATTCCACTGTTGTTGCTTTTATCAGTAGTTGCATCTATCGTGATAGGATTTATAATCTCTCAGTATGCTATAAAGCCTTATCTGGCTAAACTGTCTGAAAAAAGCATGTATTCTTATTCTGTGAAGGTACCTCAGCTTAATTATTACATCGTAAAAATAGGTGAGTACAGCGATGAAAAAGATGCTTCATATAATTTGAACTTGCTTATCATGAAAGGAATTTATGGGGAAGTCTTTAAAGATGGCGGAAATTATGTTTTGTGCGTGGGGTATTTTATGGATAAAGAAGATGCCGATGATTTTAGCTTAAAGCTTAATAAAAGTGGCATTAATTCATCTATAGCTTTATACGATGGGCCTGCTTACCAGATATATTATGAAAAAAATTCAGAAAAAGATGTAAAGGAAGTAGTTGACAGGTTAGATGTTTTTTTAAGCAGTTTGTCACATTTATCACAGCTTTCGTATAAAATAGCATTGCAGACTGCAAGTGAAAAAGATATCGACGATACAGAAAAGTACTTTAAAAAGTATAGCAATATGACTTATAATATAAATATAGAAGGAAATTTAAAAAAGGTTTTAGATGATGTGAAGGCAATTAATAGTCAAATTTTAAACAATTTTGATGATATAAAGACATCGTTTGAATTAAATGACGGGAATGCTTACGGGTTAACTCAGAAGCTTCTTATTGATTCTATAAAACAGTATTATAACAGCATGAGTTATTATAAATAGGGGAGTGTAGCATGAAACTTGATGAAGTGAAGGAGATATTAAATGCAGAAGTGCTTTGTGGTCATGATAGATTGTCTGAGGAAGTAAATACGGCATGTGGTGCAGATTTGATGAGCGATGTTTTGGCTTCAAAAGATGAAAAATCTTTATTGTTGACAGGCCTTACAAATGTTCAAGTTGTGAGAACAGCGGAAGTTTTAGGCGATATAGTGTGCATCGTCTTTGTAAGAGGTAAAGAGCCTGGACCTGAAATCTTAAAGATGGCAGATTCCGCTTCGATAGTTGTGATGAAGACAGATTACCCGCTTTTATCGCGTGTTTTTTGTACAAAAATGGACTTGACTGTGGGAGTGAATTTTAATCGTGAAGCCGTATACAATGGATTTTGATGTTAAAGCAAGAGATTTTTCATCTGCAGGAGAATCGTCAAGTAAGTTCCGAAAGACTTTGCTTATGCTTTCGATTCCATCCGATATAGTTAGAAGGGCGTCCATTGCAGCTTATGAAGCTGAGATGAATATAGTCATTCATTCTTATGGAGGCAAGATGCATTTTGAAATATATTCAGACAAAATTGTGATAATTGCTGAGGATACAGGTCCTGGCATAAAAGATTTAGAGCTGGCTATGAAAAAAGGATATTCCACAGCACCAAAAGAGGTGATTGAAATGGGATTTGGTGCAGGAATGGGTTTGCCTAACATGAAGCGAAATACCGATACTATGGAAATAGTAAATCACGATGAAAGCGGAACGAAGATCGTCATGACGATTAATTTTTAAATTCTAAGGTGGTTGTTTTCAATGTATTTTCATTCTGTAACTCTTGATAAAGATAGGTGTAAAGGTTGTACCAATTGTATAAAAAGGTGTCCTACTGAGGCAATACGTGTAAGAGATGGGAAGGCAAAGATCATAAAAGAGAAATGTATTGACTGTGGAAAGTGCGTAAGGGTGTGCCCGTACCATGCGAAAGTCGTAGTAACAGATGATATAGGTATGATGGAAAATTACAGATACAAAATCGCCCTTCCTGCGCCTTCTCTTTACGGACAATTTAAAGATATGACAATTGGTGATATACTGGTATCTTTGAAATCATGCGGTTTTGATGAGGTTTTTGAAGTCGCTTATGCAGCCGATATTGTATCATATATAACGAGGAATATAGTAAAGAGGAAAAATTACAAAAAGCCTATAATATCATCTGCGTGCCCTGCCATTGTCCGGCTTATACAGCAGAGATTCCCTTCATTGATGGATAATATTTTAGACATAATGCCACCTGTTGAAGTGGCTGGAAAAATTGCTAGAGATGAGGCTAAAAAGAAGACAGGGCTTAGTGATGAAGAAATAGGAGTGTTTTTTATATCTCCATGTGCTGCAAAAGTCACCAGCATAAAAAATCCCATAGGTATTGAAATGCATATAGATGGTGCTTTCTCTATGAGGGATGTTACAGCATGATATTAGACAAAAGAAAATTTGCGGAGAAGGAAATTGAGCATACTTCATCAATGATCGGCGTTGGATGGGCAAATGCAGGGGGTGAATCATACGGTACATCATTGGAAAATTGCCTTTTTGTAGATGGGATTCAAAATGTCATAGGTGTGCTGGAAGAGATTGAATTAGGTAAATTAGACAATATTGATTTTTTTGAGGGTCTTGCGTGTGTCGGCGGGTGTGTCGGAGGACCTTTGACTGTCGCAAATAATTTTGTTGCGAGAAACAGAATAATGAAACTAAAAGAAAAATTAAATAAAGATGTGGCAGTAAAAAAATATATAACGGTTGATTTCAATGAGTTTATGCTAAATGTCAAACTTAAAAAAAGCGATGTCTTGAATTTAGATGAGGATATAGACAAAGCAATAGACATGATGAAGTCAATAGACGAAATCTACAAAAGTTTGCCAGGACTTGATTGTGGTTCTTGTGGCTCTCCTGGATGTAGAGCCCTTGCAGAGGACATAGTAAAAGGATTTGCCAGCGAATATGACTGCATCTTTAAATTAAAAGACAGGATAAAAATATTGGCAGAAGAGATAAACAAGCTTTCCATTAAAATTCCGCCTGTAATAGGCAGTGATAAGGAGGTAAAACCTTGAAAGTAAAGGATATATTAAGTCACGAATTTACTTTGGTAGCAGGAGAAGGGGGAGTAGAAAAGGAAATAAGTAGCGTCTATGTGTGTGATTTATTAAGCTTTGTTATGTCTCACGTGAAAAGTGGTAGTGCTTGGGTGACGATTCAGACACATGTGAATGTAATTGCAGTTGCTGTTATGACAGAGATAAGCTGTATCATTATTTGTGAAGGCGAAAAATTAGATGAAAATGCCAAGGAAAAAGCTGATGAGGAAAACATACCTGTTATCGCATTTGATGGTACCTCATTTGAAGCAGCAGTTAAATTAGGCGAGATGATTAAATGAAGTTTTACTATGATTTGCACATTCATTCTTCATTATCGCCATGTGCAGATGATAATATGACACCTAATAATATTGTCAATATGGCTTTAATAAAAGGGCTTGATGTGATATCTTTGACAGATCATAATTCATCTAAAAACGTTGAAGCTGTATATGAATTATGCCAACAAAAAGGAATAAAATTTATACCCGGTATAGAAGTTCAGACAAAGGAAGAGGTTCATGTATTATGTTATTTTTTTGATATTCTTGACTGCTTGAATTTTGGTAAAATGGTTTATGACAGCTTAGACTGCGTAAAAAATAACAAATATCTTTTTGGAAATCAATTGATTATGGATAAAGATGATAATATTGTAGATGAGGAAGAAAAGCTGCTTTTATCTTCCAGCAGCTTTTCTGTTGATGAAATTTTTAGAATGATGGATGGCGTTGGTGCTGCAGTGCCTGCCCACATAGATCGCACTTCGTACAGTATCGTTTCAAACCTCGGTTTTATACCAGACATAAAAAACCTTAAAGCTATTGAAGTATCTTCATCATCAACTGTTAATGAAATTGTGGACGAATATATAAAGAAGTATAAAGTAATTACTTCTTCTGATGCTCATCGTCTAGGCGATATAAATGAAAGGGTAAATTACTTGGATTTAGACGATTTAGACATGGTAGTGGATTGGTTATGCAAGTAAAGAAAACATATCAAATTAGTCGGGATTATCAGAAAATAAAAAAATTTTTATTTTTAACTGTTAAAAAATTAATTAACATATGGTATAATAGTTATGTCCTATTTTGCAATTTTAAAGATTAATTTTTTTTAAAAGGAGGGTAATTAGATGCAGGCAATCTATGAAAAATTCAGCGAAGAAAATATAAACAAGTTAAAAAAAGTGATAGACCAGTTGAAAAATACTGACGGATCTCTAATTGCCGTCATGAATGAGGCTCAAGAAATATTTGGCTATTTGCCTATAGAAGTTCAACAATTTATTTCAGAAGAAATGAATGTTCCATTGACAGAGATATTTGGTATTGCGACGTTTTACTCTCGTTTTACATTAAAGCCATCCGGAAAGTACAAAATTGGCGTTTGCCTTGGCACCGCTTGTTATGTAAAAGGTTCTGCGATGGTGCTGGATAAATTGAAAGAGAAGCTTGGCATAAGCGTAGGGGATGTAACAGGTGATGGCAAGTTTTCACTTGAAGCGACTCGCTGTTTAGGTGCTTGCGGCCTTGCACCTGTAATGATGATAAACGGCGAAGTTTTTGGCAGATTGACACCTGATGATGTTGACGATATATTGAAGAAATTTGATTAAAAGACATGAAAGAGTTATCCCTTTACATCTTAGATATTGCTCAAAATAGCATAAAAGCTGGTGCAAAAAATATATCAATCAAATTAGAAATTGACCATAAAAAAGACTTTATGAAAGTAAGCATTGAAGACGATGGGTGTGGAATGGATGATGAGCTTTTAGAGAAAGCCTTCGATCCTTTTACGACAACAAGGAAAGAGAGAAAAGTTGGCTTAGGGCTGCCTTTTTTTAGAGAACTTGCTGTACAATGTGGTGGAGATGTAAAAATAAGGTCTCAAAAGTGCGTTGGCACTTGTGTGGAAGGGACTTTTAAGCTTTCAAGTATTGATTTGATTCCAATTGGTGATATACCTTCTACTATAATTTCGCT
>JASBVU010000518.1 GCA_029960905.1 Thermoanaerobacterium sp. | reverse complement strand
TTGACGAATGCGTAAGAGAAATGATGGACGAAAAAAACAGGAGGTATGGGTATCCATTCATAAATTGTACAAACTGCGGCCCAAGATTTTCTATCATAGAGGATATACCTTACGACAGGCCAAAAACGTCCATGAAAAAATTCCCCATGTGTAAATTGTGCAATGATGAGTATGAAAATCCCTTGGACAGAAGGTTTCATGCACAGCCTGTTGCATGTTACGATTGTGGACCGTCGCTTAAATATATCGGTGAAAGTACAAATATTGATCCTATTATGGCGGTTGCTGAAGATTTAAATGATGGGAAAATCGTCGCTATAAAGGGGATAGGCGGCTTTCATCTGGCTGTAAATGCCTTATCACGTGATGCTGTATTAAGGCTTCGAGATAGGAAAAACAGGTATGGAAAGCCACTGGCACTTATGATGAAAGATGTAGAATCTGTAAAAAGGTATTGTTACGTCAGCCATGATGAAATGGAATTATTAAATAGTCAAAGAAGGCCTATCGTCCTTTTAAAAAAGAAATACAAATTTGAAGGTGTAAGTGACGGTCTTGACAGTGTAGGAGTGATGCTTCCTTATGCGCCTATACATTATCTTTTGTTTAAATTCATAGATTTCCCAATTGTCATGACCAGCGGCAATATCAGTGAAGAGCCTTTGTGCAAAGATAACGACGAAGCATTAGAGAGGCTTAAAAATATTGCTGACAGTTTCCTTTTAAATGACAGAGACATTGTAAATAGGATCGACGATACGGTCACATCTTGGAAAGCCAATAGTGAAAGAGTCATAAGGCGTTCCAGAGGGTATGCTCCAGAGCCTATGGTGTTTAAAATGAACTTTAAACCGTTACTTGCTGTCGGTGGATATTATAAAAATACGTTTTGCTTGACTAAAGGTAATTACGCATTTCTAAGCCATCACATAGGCGATCTGGACAACAGCAAAACGTATGTGTATTATACAGATGAGATAAAGAAGTACATGAAGCTTTTTAAAGTTGAGCCGCAATTTGTGGCATGTGACATGCATCCCGGCTATTTGTCGACGCAATTTGCAAAAACATTGGGTTTGCCTGTAATATACACGCAGCACCATCATGCACACATAGTAAGCTGTATGGCAGAATATGGCATAGAGGACAGAGTAATAGGTTTTTCGTATGACGGTACAGGATACGGATTAGATGGGAATGTGTGGGGTGCTGAATTTTTAATAGTTGATTTAAAAGACTTCGCAAGGGCAGGCCACGTAAAGTACAATCCGCTTCCAGGTGGAGAGCTTGCTATAAAAAGGATATACAGAACCGCAATAGGGTTTATAAATGAAGATATGAATTATTACGAGGAATATCTTAAAAGGTTTGATGCAAAGGAATTGGAGATCATAAAAGCGCAGATAGATAAAAAAATAAATGCACCATCAGTCTCCAGCATGGGCAGATTGTTTGATGCGGTTGCATCACTTATTGGTGTTAAAGATACAGTTCAATATGAAGGACAAGCAGCCATGGAGCTTGAAAGCATCATAGAAACCGATCCATCATATTATAGTTTCACGGTATCAAGTGATGATCAGTATGTGGTGGATACATCAGATATTTTAAGGCAAGTTTATGCTGATTACAAGAAAGGTGTAAATAAGGGGATAATATCTGCCAGATTTCACAATACCATTGTGGAGTTTACTGCTTATGTAGCATTAAAACTTGGTGAAAAATACAAGGTAGATAAAGTGGTTTTAAGCGGTGGAAGTTTCCAAAACAAATATCTTCTTGAGAACATTACAGAAAGGTTATCAAAAGAAGGATTTTCTGTTTATTCTAATAGCAAGATACCTTGTAATGACGGTGGAATTTCCTTAGGGCAAGCAGTCATAGCAA
>JASBVU010000517.1 GCA_029960905.1 Thermoanaerobacterium sp. | reverse complement strand
TTTTTCTATTCATGTGATTTTTACCATTTTCTGCGTATCCGTCTTAATCGGGGCAGCAGTAGTGTTGTTTATGAGAAAAGAAACGAAAAGAGTGGAATTAGCATAATCTTTCCGTGGTGACAGGCACCCGTCGAAATTTGTCGAACGATCATTGACGCGGGTAATATAGAAGTAAGTTGTCAATTGTAATTTTATTATTATATTATTGACACAAGCGCTAAGAATCGCTCATGTTTTTGTATACTATTAATGTAAAGCAGTGGGAAGGTTTACTTTCCCACTGCTTTACATAGGTTCCCTTTTTACATTTACGTGAAGGATATGACGAGCAAGGAAACACGAGAAGGTGTGAGTTTAATAATTTCGTTTTTTAATTTTTTACAAAATAAATGATCCAAATAAAAACAATAAAAGGAAAGCACCATGATATAACCCTTTTCAAGCAGACAATTCGCTTTTATTGTTAAACGACTTGAAATTATCCGGGCTTAAGGGATAGATCATTAACTTTCCAGGATACTCTTTATGAGTATCCTATTTTTTTGACTGCTTTTTATGGTTTGCGTCCGTTCGCATCTGTCCCATCCTTTCAAGAAGACGGATTAACACATCGCCTTCACGTGTATTACTCGCTACTAAGTTAAAAATAGACACTTTATTCTTCTGACAAATGCGGTAAATTCGTCCCATTCGTTGTTCCGGATGACCTAATTGCTCGAATGGAAAAAACGCTTCAGAGGCATAAACGTTTACGGGAAATAGCGAAACAAGAGCAGAATGCGCCGATCTGTTGACCCCGAAGTTGAAAACAGGGTAAAAACTGCCTTGAATAATCTATTGAACCGGCTACATAAAGAAGAGAAGCTTAGCCAGACTGCTAAATAACATTACAAGAATATCAAATTAATAGATTTTTGATTAAAAAAATGAAAGGATGTACTGCACATGGAAATATTTTGGTGTATCCCTATCTATGGAGATGGACGTTATACCTTTAAAGAACTAACATATCATGGTATAATTTCCCTATGTATAGGTTTTAAGGTGAAGGCTAATTAGGATAATTGCAATTAGTAAGTTGTACTAAGTTAAAAGTTGATAATCGTTGTAACGAAAAGGAGTTTTTTGGTTTTGAACAATACAGTCAACCTATTCAGAACAATAATTAGGGAATTTTGGTTTAAATAAGATTCTTTATAAAGGGCCGGAGAATCATGACCAGCTTTATGATTGAATAGAAGGGGATAAAATGGATTATATTGCGCACATTCGCGAAAGCGATCAACAAATACAAACGGTCGAAGAACATTTATTAGAAGTAAAAAGATTAGCAGAATCTTATGGAGAAAAAATAGGTGTAAAACATTTAACAGGTCTTGCCGGGATGCTCCATGATTTAGGAAAATATACGAATGAGTTTAGAGAATATATAATAGAAGCTGTAGGTAATCCTGACTCTCCGCCGAAAAAAGGGAGCGTGGATCATTCCACTGCAGGGGGAAAACTGTTATATGAACTTTTCCATACGGAGGAAAATGTCAACCCTTATAAAGGAATAGTTGCTGAAATTGTAGGAAATGCTATTATATCTCATCATTCATATTTGCAAGATTTTTTAAGTCCAAATCTAGAATCGAAGTATTTAAATAGAGTTCGTGATAAGGATTTAGCTGAATTTGAAATAGCGAAACAAAACTTTTTTGAGAAAGTAATGAGCGAAACAGATTTCTATGATTATGTGGACAAGGCGGCTGCTGAATTAAAGAATTTTTTAACGAAAGAGTATTCAAAAAGTTACGAAGAAAAACTTATGTTTTTAACCAAATTTATCTTCAGTGCTTTAATTGATGCCGATCGGACGAACACAAGACTTTTTGAGGAAAATAAAATC
>JASBVU010000516.1 GCA_029960905.1 Thermoanaerobacterium sp. | reverse complement strand
TGATGCTTTAGAAGAAGGTGGAACCATGACAACCGTTTTAAATACAGCAGATGAAGTAGCAGTTCAATTGTTTTTAGAAAAAATAATTTCGTTTAATGACATTCCTTATATAATAGAAAAATATATGAATAATCATAAAAACATCATTAATCCAGAATTAAATGATATAATAGAAGTAGATAAGGAAGTAAGGGAAAAAATTAAGCGTGAGTATATGAGGTGATAGATAAGTGATATTTTTTTATGTTGTTGTAAGCGTAATTGTATTAGGCATTTTAGTTACGATCCATGAGTTTGGACATTTTATAGTTGCCAAATTATCTGGCACAAAAGTTAATGAATTTGCTATTGGTTTTGGGCCAAAGATATTTTCAAAAAAGTACGGTGAAACAGAGTATTCATTTAGATTAATGCTCTTTGGTGGTTTTTGTGCTTTAGCAGGCGAAGATGAAACATCTAATGATAAAAGAGCTGTAACTAATAAGCCTTGGTATATAAGGTTAGGCATTTTTGCGGCTGGCCCTTTGATGAATATATTATTGACTTTTGTCATTCTAATTATGGTTTTTTATTTCGTTGGAAGTCCGGTGCCGGTTGTCAGTTCTACCATAAATGGATATCCTGCAGAAAAAGCTGGCATAAAGCCAGGGGATGAAATAGTGATGGTAAATAATACTAAAATAAATGATTGGACTACATTGCAAAATATAATAAATTCAAATAATGGAGTAAAATTAAATTTTACAATTAAAAGAGGAAATGTTATTCTAAAAAAAGCCGTCATACCAACAATTGATAAAAGCACTTCAAAGCCAATGATAGGTATAGTACCACAGTATCGTAGGTCTTTAATATTAGCAATCAATAGCGGTGTAAAACAAACTATTTTTTTTGCGAAAATGATAATTTTATCTCTATATATGTTAATAACTGGTAAAGTTTCGACAAATGATTTGATGGGACCGGTTGGCATAGTTCAAGCCATTGGTACAGAGGCAAAGTCCGGGATACTGAATTTAATGGCATTTACTGCACTTATAAGCGTAAATCTAGGACTATTTAATTTGCTACCATTTCCAGCATTGGATGGTGGCAGGATTTTATTCGTGCTGATAGAAAAAATCAGAGGAAAACCTGTCGATCCGGAAAAAGAAGGTTTTGTACATTATATAGGTTTTATATTGCTGATTGCACTTATACTGTTTGCTACATACAAAGATTTGGTTAGAATAAATATTTTAAAATAATAGGTGATCAATTATATGAGAAGAAAAACAAAAGAAATAAAGATAGGAAACGTACGTATCGGCGGAGAGAATCCAATTGCATTACAATCCATGACTAATACTGACACAAAAGATGTAAAAAAAACTGTAAGTCAAATTAAGGAACTGCAAAATGCTGGCTGTGATATTGTGCGCGTGGCTATTCTTGATGTGGATGCTGCAAACGCCATCAAAGAAATAAAAAAAGAAATTGATATTCCTATTGTTGCAGATATACATTTTAATTACAGACTAGCGTTGGAAGCAATTAAGTGTGGAGCGGATAAAATTAGGATAAATCCAGGTAACATCGGTGGAGAAGATAAGATTAAAATAGTAGTAGCTGCAGCCAAAGATGCAGGGATTCCCATAAGAGTAGGTGTAAATTCCGGTTCCTTAGAAAAAGACGTCTTAAACAAATATGGAGGTGTGACAGCAGAAGGAATTGTTGAAAGTGCTCTTAAAAGTGTATCTCTTTTAGAAAAGTGTGGTTTTTACGATATAGTGGTATCTTTAAAAACTACCAATGTGCCATTGACAATTGAATCATATAAGATTATTTCTGAAAAAATAGATTATCCACTTCATGTCGGTATCACAGAGGCCGGAACAATTTTTTCAGGAACT
>JASBVU010000515.1 GCA_029960905.1 Thermoanaerobacterium sp. | reverse complement strand
GTTCTTCGTAAGGAAGATTTTTTAATAAAGATTTATGGCGAAGAATACATGAAATGCTATAAAAGAGTCCGCAGGTATCTTTAATTTATGATTTTTTGTGAGGTGTACAAAATGAGAGAGATAAAGTTTATAGATATAGGATATAGTGATTCTGATGATGTAATATTGAAAGACATAACAATTGAAATTCCTACGGGTTATATATATACCATCATAGGGCCGTCAGGTGCAGGTAAGTCTACATTGATTAAATTGATAAATAGGCTTATTGACCCAACAGAAGGCGAAATATTGGTAGACGGAAAAGATATAAAGGATTATGACATAATAGAACTTAGGCGAAAGATTGGGATGGTTTTTCAGCAGCCATATCTTTTTGAGGGGACTATCGAAGAGAATATTAAATACGGACCTATGCTTAAAGGTAAGAAAGATATTGATGTGGAATATTATTTAAGTATAGTTGGGCTTTATAAAAATTATAAAACAAGAAAAGTCGATGATTTATCTGGCGGTGAAGCACAGAGAATTTCCATAGCAAGGACACTTGCAAATGAACCTGAAGTGTTACTGCTAGATGAACCGACGTCTGCACTTGATCCGGCATCTACGCAGGTAATTGAGGATCTTGTAATAGACTTAAAAAACAAATTAAATCTTACATTTATTTGGATTACGCATAATATGGAACAGGCAAAACGTGTTGGAGACTATACTATTTTCATAAACAAAGGTCGACTAGTTGAATACGGGGAAACAAGAAATTTTTTCTTGAATCCTAAAAACGATGTAACAAAGCTTTTTATCGATGGGAAATTAACAAAGGAGGAAATTTAATGAGCGTATTGTCACTTATATTGTCATCAAGTCTCGTATTGGTATCTATTTTTATTTCATATTATCAAAAACTTGGTATTGAAAAAGAAGTAATTATTGGCTCTGTAAGAGCGATTGTTCAGCTTATGATTGTTGGATATATTCTTCATTATATTTTTAGTGCCAATAATATATTGTTTACACTTGCAATGGTTATTGTAATGATTATTGTAGCAGGGAATAATGCAGCAAAAAGAGGAAAGGGAATACCATATGTGTTTTATTTTATAACAATAGCTATTGCATTTGGTGCTGCTATTACACTTACTGCACTCATATTATTTGGCAGTATACACTTTAGACCACAGGAAGTGATTCCAGTCTCAGGTATGATAATAGGAAATGCGATGGTTTCATCTGGGTTAACGGTGTCGAGGCTTAAAGATGAGATGAAAAATAGAAGGCATGAGATCGAAACATATCTTTCGCTAGGCGCTAATTCAAGACAAGCATCGCAAAAAATATTAAAAACAGCTATAAAAACAGGAATGATGCCTACGATAGATAGTATGAAAACACTTGGAATTGTGCAGTTGCCAGGAATGATGACAGGTTTAATTCTTGGCGGTGTTGATCCTGTAAATGCGGTCAAATATCAGATGATGGTTATATTTATGATGACATCTACTACAGCAATAGCATGTTTTACAGTTGCGCTTTTATCATATACCCGCTTCTTCACAAAAAACCATCAACTAATTTAAAGTTTATTATATTTAAAAAATTTAGATGAAAGAGTATCAATTCTATATAATTTATTAGATTAAAAATGTTTATTAATAAAATATGACCTATTCTACCGATAAGGTTGCAAGTTTAGAAATGATATGTTTTTTTTGACCTTTTCTAACTCGTTATTTTTTGCTGAATTATTTATAAATTCTGCACTAAGCGTTTTTTCTTTCTCAATACCTCTGATACAATTTTTGCCTGTTGCATTTGATTATACAACTAATCATTTTTAAATAATGTAAAAAACATGTTGAAATGAGGATTAAGAAAATGTTATAAAATTATT
>JASBVU010000514.1 GCA_029960905.1 Thermoanaerobacterium sp. | reverse complement strand
GGTCAGAGAAATAATACCTGATTTTGAAAATGTAAAATTTAAACTTATGACCAATAGCATTAAAAAAATATAATCCTTAATTTTTTTTGAGGGATGTAAAAAAAGCAAATAGTAAATAGAAATACCTGTTGATAAAGAATAGTAATTTGGATCGAAGAAAATTGATGATGACCTCGAGTATATTTTCTCCCAGACTAAAAAACGATCTAGAAAGCTAATCAATATGTTTACAATAGAGAAAAAAACATTGATTATATATATATTAAATAATATTTTCTTAATATCATGTTCATTTATAAAAAAATATATAAATAACAATGAAATAATAGCAGCTACTATTTTCATTAGACCAATAAATGATATTTTAAGCAGAAACAGCTGTACGAAACCAGAGAAACAAAGTGAAATTACAAGTAGAAGGATAATTAAAAAAGAGTGTCGGTAAATTTTTGTATTTACCTGTATTTTCCCCTTCCTTATTGTTAATGAGACAAAAATCAAAAAGAAAAATAGTATGCTAAAGTAAAAATAATAGCGCTCGTAAATGTGAACCTCGTATGCTAATAACCCTAATAGGGTTGATAAAAACAGGAATATGTTTTTAGGTTTAATATACACATAAATCCCCTCTTAATTTAATTATTATAACCTTTGTTTTATACTTTCTAACAAATTACTTCTTTCAATTATTTTATCCCAAAGGTAATCATCTACGTTTAAACTGGTAGGTTTTATTGCCTCTAATTCATTTTCACTTGGAAAGTTCCATTCGTTATCCATGATAAAGACTCGATCATGGTTGTCTGTTTCATATAAAATTTTTCTTGCTATCCAACTGTTACTCATAATTACGCGTGACCGCAGTGCAAGATACTCTAGAAGTTTTGTGGGTGTTTGGACGTTGTAAGGATATTTGTTCGGTATTGCTGAAATGGCAAAGTGACTTTTCTTAACAAGTCTAAAAACCTCTTTTTGAGAAACTTTACCCGTAAATAAGATGTTATTAAACTTTTCGTATCTCTCTTTTATCTTTGGATTGTATAATCCTACAAGTAATAGGGATTTTGTTTTACCGTAAGTATGCAGAAATCTGTCAATTAACTTATCGATTTTCCTTTCATTCGAGATAACCCCTGAATAAATAAAATCAAACTCTGGATTTACTGGTTGCTCTATAAAGTGCACGATACTAGATGGCAATCCCATATCTATCATGAAGGAAGGAGTTGAATCATTAAAATTCAAAGATTCTTTTACATAATCATTCAGAAAAACTCTAATATCCGGTTTAAAATTCATATGTTTTTTTATCTTATCTTTTACCCTGGCAAACATGCCTACAGATAAACTGCGATAATCATGTATTGTTAAGAAAGGTGTAAATATACTTTTTTTAATATATAGACCCATAAAATACCATAAAATTGTTTTTTTCATTTCTTTTTCATCTATACTGGTTAGATCTTTATAACTTAACTCTTCTGTTTCGAATCCATACTTCCTAAAAAAATTACTATATGCATCGAGCTCTGGTAAATGCGCTTTCAACTGGTGCACAAATAAAATCTTTTTCAAAAGTATGCACCTCCTTCTTTCAATGCCATTAAATATTCATTAATAGCATTATTTAACGAGAATTCCATTCCTCTCTTTTGTACCAATGAAAGGTTCGGAGGATTATTGAGTGTCTCTATCATAGCCTTTGCTAAATTCTCCACATCCCCTGGTAAGACAAGTTGACCATATTTACCATTCTCTAGAATTTCCCTTGGGCCGCTCGGACAGTCTGTAGAAACAACGGGTATACCTAATGCCATACTTTCAATTAAAACAGTTGGCAAACCTTCCCATCTCGAAGACAGCACAAAGAGATCTGATTTTTTCATATACTTATAGG
>JASBVU010000513.1 GCA_029960905.1 Thermoanaerobacterium sp. | reverse complement strand
CAGTTTCAGGCCTTAAGTATATTTCTGATTTCGAATCCTCAGTAACGCCTTGAAATGTCTTAAACATCAAATTGAATTTCCTAATATCTGTGAAATTATGAGCACCGCAAACTGGACATGGCACGTTGTTTTCATCTATAAACTGTTTTAATCTTTCATTTGTCCAACCGTCTACGTTTGTTTCTTCCCCATGTTCTTTTAAATAATCTTCCACAAGCTTATCAGCGCGAAATCTAGATTTGCACTCTTTACAGTCCATCAAAGGGTCGCTAAAACCCCCTACATGTCCAGATGCCACCCATGTTTCAGGATTCATCAGTATTGCACAGTCTATTCCTACGTTGTACTGACTTTCCTGTATAAACTTTGACCACCAAGCTCTTTTTACATTGTTTTTAAATTCAACGCCAAGTGGACCGTAGTCCCATGTATTTGCCAATCCTCCATAAATCTCAGAACCCGGAAATATAAAGCCACGATTTTTTGCAAGAGACACTATCTTATCCATGGTTACATCAAAAGCCATCAACAAACACTCCTTTTTATGTATAAACAAAACCCTTTTTCCTCCTCGGTAAAAAGGGCCAAACTCAATTTATTTTAGAATATCAAATAGTTTTAAATATGTCAATATCGGTTTATGAAAGCATTGAACTTTATTCTTTCTCTTCTTTTAATACGGTTATCTCTTTATTTGGTCTCTCTATCTCAATAGTACAGTTTGTGAAAAACGCCAGTGCGGCACCTATGATAGTAAGCTGAGGAACAACAATTGCTGATATGGCTCCAGCAGTAACAGGTACCTCAAGTATTACATTATCGTCTTTTTTTATCCTTATTTTTGTGACATTGCCTTTTTTAACAATTTCTTTTATCTTGTCGATTACTTCAGAACCTGCAACTGATATGCTTTCTGTCCAATTCTTTTTACTTTCTTCAATATATACAAGAGCATCTACTACATCGCCATTGCATTTTTCTAAAGCTTCTTTTGCTTCTTTGTAGCTGACACCTGTTCTAGCCACAATCTGATCGATCTTTTCAAGTTCATTATCCATTTCTATCACCTCCTACATATTTTTTAATTTGTCTAAAAAATATTTTGACTGAAAATTTTTGTCAAAATGAACGCTCATATAATCAATAACTATTTTATCTAGTTCGACTAATGCATCTTTTTGTATCCTAAGTTTTGCAATATTGCCAAAACCATTGCTAAGCAAATACCTTAACATATTTAGTGTTTCTCTTTTTATATAGAATATGTCATCGGCACTGCTTTTACAATCTCTGCACAAGACACCACCTTTTAATGGTGAAAAATACATAATGTTATCATTTCTGCCACACGATAAACAGTGGTGTACTTCAGGCATATATCCCATAAATGTCACAAACTTCAAGCCAAAAGTAATTGAAAGCAAATCGCAATCGATAAAACCTCTTTCCAGCAAAAGCATAGAATACTTTAATAGATTATAAATGTTCGTGTTTTTTTCATTTTCTTCAAGCAGCTTATAAACGACATCTGCAAAATACGATGCGTAAGAAAGCTTTAAAATATCATCGTCTATTTTTAAAAAAGAATGGATTAACTCCCATTGGTCAATATAATAGTAATTTTGTCCTTCAAATAAAACATAATATCCAATAGAAAAAGGATGTGAGGAACCCAAAAATCTGCTTTTTGAGTTCCTTGCACCTTTTGCTATCGCATTCAATTTACCGTTTGATTTCGTAAAAAGTGTAACAACTTTGTCTGATTCGCCTATTAATCTGCTTTTAAGGACTATAGACTCTGTTTTTATAAATTTCATGGTATTTTACCCTTTTTATTAACTTTTACCATCCTGTTACGATCTGAATTCCAGAGCTTGTACCAATCCTATTAGCACCTGCTTT
>JASBVU010000512.1 GCA_029960905.1 Thermoanaerobacterium sp. | reverse complement strand
AAGGAATATCTTTTGAAAAATGGTATACCTGATAATACTATATTAAAAGACGATAAGTCGTATTCAACATTGCAAAATCTTGAAAATTCTAAGAAAATTATGGATGAAAAATCGCTAAAGACAGCAATAATTGTATCAAACAAATTTCACCTGAAAAGGGCAAGCATAATTGCGAAAGAAGCAGGCATAAATGCAAGCTATTTGGGAGTATTTGTGAAAAGGTATATTTATGAAGAAGTATATGGCTTTTTACGTGAAGCACCTGCATTATTGTATATGTATTTGAGAACACTAATAGATTAAAAAGCTTTCCTTCTACTATGATAAAAGGAAAGCCTTTTTAGTGAAAGCGTACTTTATTTTTCAGATGGTTTTATCATAAGTCCATTGTTGAAGTGGTTTAAACCGCTCATTAGATCGATAACTGATAAAAGCTCAACTATTTCTTCATCAGTTGCACCAGCTTCTTTTAATTTGTTAGTGTAAGTAGTTATGCACATCTCACAATTGTTTAAAATTGACACAGTTAAGGCAACAAAAAGTTTTGTTTTAGAGTCGATTTTTCCCGGTCCCATTGCGACTTGAGATTTCTGAAGAAATAGTTTTAAATATTCTGGCTTATTTGCCATTGCCCGCATTGTTGGAGGAACAAATCCCATCTGCTTTTCTATTTGTTCAAATATTTGTTTTACTTCTGGGCTTGACTCTTCTTTGCTAACTAATTTAACACCTATAGCCATACTATCACTCCTAAAAATAAAATAATATATACCCACCCCTATATAATGGGGTATAAGATAATGATACTACTATTCTATTGTGAATGCAAGTCGTGCTACAAATCATCAAAATATAACATATAACTTTATCTTATAGTTTATATAAATTTTTATTATTATACTCGTTAAATATTTGATGTTATAATTATATCAAAATATGTTAAATAATTTTCAAATTTCAAAGGAGGAGAGAACTTGGGATATCTAATTGAGAATAAAGATTTTGACGATATTTTAAATCTACTGAAGAAAGATTATAAAATTTATGCACCGAAGCGCTTTGAAAAGCGTGGCCGGTATTCTGACACAGATCTTATAAGATACGATGAGATAAAATCTTTGAGGGACATTGTATACGATGAAAAATCCGATTTTTCACCAAAAGAAGTTATATATCCAATAACACAAGCTTTGTTTTATTTCACAGAGGATGAGTACAGAGAAAGCAAGGTATTTGACAAAAAAATCCTATTATTTGTAAGAGCTTGTGATATAAATGGCATAAGAAGACTTGATACGATTTTCCTCCAAAATGGTGATACAGAAGATATTTATTACAAGAGACTCCGTGAAAAAGTAAAATTCGTTTTGATGGAATGTAAAGGTGGTTGGGATACATGTTTCTGTGTTTCCATGAACTCCAATAAAACAGATAACTATAGTCTCGCCATAGATTTAATAATGATAATGTAATGGTTGAAGTTAAAGATGATGAATTTATTGATATATTTAAAGATAAGAAAGAGATAGATTTTAAGCCTGAATTCGTAAAATCAAATCCAAAGGTTGTCCATGTTCCGGAAATAGACAGCACAGAACTACTTAAAAAAGTATATGATCTTGACATGTGGGAAAGCTTTAATTCCCGCTGTATAAGCTGCGGTGCTTGTACTGCTGCTTGCATAACATGTAGCTGTTTTAATACAGTTGATTTAATTTACAGTGAAAATGCAAATGTCGGTGAAAGAAGAAGAGTGCAGGCAAGCTGTATGCACAAGGATTTTACAGAGATGGCGGGTGGCCATGTATTTAGAAAAACTGCTGGTGAAAGGATGAGATTCCGTACACTTCATAAAGTATATGATTATAAAGCTCGCTTTAAAACTGAAAACATGTGTGTCGGTTGTGGTC
>JASBVU010000511.1 GCA_029960905.1 Thermoanaerobacterium sp. | reverse complement strand
AGTCAATATATAAATCACGCGCCGTGTTACGGTAAAAGTCTACATAGTGGTCCCTCTGTGCGTCCCAATCTCCGTTACCATATATACCGTCGGTTAAACGTGACATTAAACCCCTTTCTCTATTTAGTTCATCTGTACTTCCACCTGGAGCCATAGAAATTATCGGTATAATTCCGGCACTTATATTTGAGTATACAGAGTTATCAACTGTACCACCTACTTTGCCGTATAAAATTCCTTTCTCTAAAATTATATCTTTATATATTGTATATCCCGCTTTAATACTTACACTAAATTGAACTGGTTTATATACTTTATTTGTAACGTCCTTAACAGAGAAATTTTGTACACATGCATACAATCCATCAAATTCGTAATTACCGCCTGAATCGGTCGTAACAACTTTATCGCCATTACTTATTTGAATGCCTTGAATGGGCTTTCCTTCCATGTCCAAAATTCTTCCTTTTATATTTCCTGTTCCTGCTTCTGGCAATTTGTACTCACCTTTTGAAAAATAATATATATCATTATATATTTGTTTTCCAATCGGATCTTTACTGTTGTATATCTCATACAACCCATAAACATCTTGATAATATGCAAGTAGCGAATTCTTCATGTATCCGAATTCAACACCACCTACAAGATAGTCTGTTAGCGCTTGTCTGTGCCATTGATCTGTCAAAACTCTCTGATCAAATTCGATTTCTACACCTTCATTACTACTATCAGCTAATTTTGCTGTATTTTTTATTGTTTCGTATGTTGAACCTTCATTAAAATAATGATTTGGTTGTATAATAGTCCAATCAAAACCATATTTATTGCCTTCCGCCTTAAGCTCTGCGCCTGCCCATGGTATCCACCCAAGTTTAAGTCCCAATTCATGTAGATAGTCGGATGTATACCTTACACTTTCAACTTCACCCGGAACATTAGTATCAAGATCTTCCTGCATCCAATAAAATCCACCTAATTTTAAATACTTATAATTAGCCTCGTTAAAACGATTAATGAATTGACCAATATACCATTTTATTGCTTTTTTTCTGTCATCAAGCAACGATAGATTCAAAGAAGTACCACTATTATCTATATCTCCAAAATCTGTACTTTGAGGATCGGGAAATGGCAACATCATATAAACTAAAACTTTATGGTCTTCTTGATTCAATTGTTGATTAGCTTCTTCTACTGCTTGATTTAATGCCTCAAGTTGCTGATTCTTCGTAAAAACTCTGTCCAAAAACCATTGCCAATCTCTCATTTGTCCCGGATGACCTGAAACAAAAGAATAATAACGTCCCATGTTGCCGCCATATGGAGTACTTATACCTAAAAATAAGAATGTGTCAAAGAAAAAATCGTCGGGTTTGCCATTTTCATCAAGGTGGGCTACGTACGGCATAAATTTATTTTTGTCCCAGACACCTATTTCTTCATCATTGTAATTTGCTGGATTGTAATATCCTGTATAAACTAACAAAATGTTTTTAGCTCCGTTAGAACTATCAATACCCGGTAGCATGTAAGCACTTGCTGGTAAAACCGAGAGGATAACCATCAAAGAAATTACTATTGCTGGAATAATTTTTTTCCAGGATTTCACCTTACATACCCTCCTTAATCTTTAATTATTAGGTTTTTGCAGAATCCCAAAATCCTTATGAATTAAGAGATTCTGCTATATATTTTCAAAGGAATTCCTCCACTTTTGTCCAATTTTTATATATGATGAGCTCAGAAAACGGAGGAAATCCTATGAAAATCAAAACTAGATAATTATTACTTTAGTATTTAGCTCAATCTTATCGTTTTCATCCTTTTGTCTCAATTACTTAAACTCTTTTAACATTTTATTCAAAAACTCTACTGCTTCTTTTATATCCTTTTCAGGATTTTCCCCTACTTCT
>JASBVU010000510.1 GCA_029960905.1 Thermoanaerobacterium sp. | reverse complement strand
TTTTAACAAAACCTAGTAAAGCTATATCCTCACTAAGGCCAAGCTCTTTAATAAATGCTTCAAGCCTAGGTCTTTCTTCTCCTTCTCCTAATATAACCAATCTGGCTAGCATTTTTTTTCGTAAAAGATGAAACGCTTTAATCAGTGTAATAAAATCTTTCTCCTTTGTTAGTCGACCTACTCCTATAATTATTTTGCGATCTTTATGATTAAACCATGGATGAACCACTTCTTCGTTAGCTTCACTTAACATCTTCGGTGTAACTACCGGATTATATATAACCTTAATCTTATTTAAAGGTATTTTAGTTTTAATTGAAAAGCTTTGCGCTGCACCTTCTGATACAGTTATAATTTTATTTGCTTTTGAATAAAACTTTTTAACTATAATGGGTAAGATACGTTCTTTAAAAGAACGCGCATGAGCGTATTGTTCAATGGCATCGATATGAACGCTTACGAGCGTAACAGGCCTTGGCCTTACGCCGCTTAATTTAATGCTACACAATGTTGCTATATTTTGATGATCGATTGCCGATATAACAGCATGCGGTTTATTTCTACGAAAATATTGAACAAGACGTGGAACACCATAAAGCACCCTAGACGCTTGTAAATCAACCAGGTTAATTTGTTCCGGTAATAATGATTTAAATTCCCCTTCAGCCTTAGTAACAACAACATCAACATCCCATTTTTTTTCTAAAAAACCAGTCGCAAGATTGATCATAACTTTTTCTACGCCACCAGACCCTAGTGCCGGCATAATTAACGCTATTTTAGGCATGTTTCTCCTCCTCTAGAAGTGAATGCAAAATAACAGGAAGACTGTCTAATTCATCTTTTAAATGCTTTACACTTTCTTTAACCTGATCTACCCATAAAAAATAATCTTGACGAATAATATCATTAAAAGCCTTCTCTGCACTAAATAAACTAATGTGTTGCACTAAATGTCCTAAATCTTGCATTCTCATAATTCCTTCTGCTTTCGGTCCAGCATATGATATAGCATACGCTGGTGTACCAGCAATACTGGCAAAAATAACTGAATGAAATCGAGTGCCTATTAAAATTTTGGCCTCCCCATATAATGCTATCAATTCTTCAGGAGATAAATCTTCATTTATAAGTATAACCTCATCTAGGCTTTTAAGTAATGCGTAAAGTTCCTCACTTACCTTACTATCATCTTCATCCTCAATTGGACCGAGTGTATGAACTACAATAGCAACCTTCTTTACAAATTTTTTTTCCAATAGCTTAGTCAATAAATCTGCTATTTCATTTAAAAATTTTTTTTGATTTACTGTCCAAGTTCTTAATGTAATGATAGCAAATTCTTTTGAGGCCAAATTAAACTCTTTAAGAAGAGCTTTCACACGCTGTGAATAGTCACCATTCAGTACAAAAGCAAGATCTGGTATTAATTTTACTCTATTGTCAGTAACCCCTAACTCTAAAACTAAATTTTTAGATAAGCTTTCTCTTACAAATACGAAATCTGCTTTTTTTAGAAGAAAGCCAGCTATTTTTTTGTCAATCGTCGTCAAATACGGACCGAACGAATGTCCAAAAAATATTATTTTCTTGTTATATAAACTAGCTACATAAGGCCAGTAGGCATAATGAAGCATCGCCAATAGGGACCCTAATCTATTTTTAAATCCTCCTGTATGTAATATATGTCCTCCTTTGCATACAATAAGATCCGATTCTCTAATAGCTTTTATATCTGGTAATGTATTATGTGAGTGACTCCTTCTTAAAAAAATATTAAACCATAACTTTAAACTTTTAATTACAAATTTAAGTTTTGATCCTTGAGGACTTTGATAAGATGGTTCTATTACTTGAAGATCAGTAGTTGCTTTTGTTATATGTCTATATGCATGTTTTCGTTCATCGTAAATCTGTTTTG